>NZ_JBJDQT010000026.1:0-57945 GCF_044903565.1 Streptomyces sp. NPDC004065
GCGGTACATCGCCCGAGAGATCTACCAGCTCATCACTGCTTCAACCACGAATGGCCGTCAGCTCACAACTGCCGCTTGACATCCATAAGAGCATCACCCCGGCCCCCCACTGACACCCCGCGTCCGTCGGCCGGTGACACCCGGGCCCGCGCCCCGGCCGGGGCGTGTGGCGGGGGCCGGGCGGGGCACTCGGGGCGGGCCCGGTCAGCGGGCCCCGCGCGACGAAGGAGGCATCCATGGCGGCCGAGGAACGGTCCAGCGACAACCGGGAGGACGTGCCACTGGGCGGGTACGCCACGCTCGCGGCCACCTTCACGGGGGCCACGGCGCTGTTCACCGCCGTGGCGCGGAACCGGGGCGTACGGCTGCCGGAGCACGTCCCGCCGTGGGACGTGGCGCTGCTGGGCGTGGCCACGTTCAAGGCGTCCCGGCTGGTGTCCAAGGACAAGGTCACCAGCTTCCTGCGCGCCCCCTTCACCCGGCGCACCGAGGAGATCCCGGCCGGCGAGATGATGGACGAGCCGCGCGGCACCGGTCTGCGGCGCGCGGTCGGCGACCTGGTGTCGTGCCCGTTCTGCACGTCCGTGTGGGTGGCCGGCGCCCTGGTCGCCGGATACGCCTGTGCTCCCCGCGCCGTACGCCTGATGTGCGCGGGCCTGGGCGCGGTCACCGTGGCGGACTGGCTGCAGTACGCGTGGAGCTTCACGGAGCAGAAGGCCGAGGGCTGAACCCGGTCCGGCGCTCCTCCCGCACCACCGGCGCTCCTCCCCACCACCGGCGCCGCCGCCTCCGGTGCGCCACCCCGGCCCCGCTGCCCCGGCCCGCGCGCCCCGCACGCGGTCCGCCGTGAGCCCGTGAGCCGCCAATCGGCGGTAATCGGCCCGGGGCCGCGCGGGACGGGGCGCGTGGTGGTACGGATCCCAGGGGCGGGTGTGCGACGAGGGGAGCGCGGGTGGTCCGGGTACTGGTGGTCGACGACGAGGCGCTGGTCCGCACCGGGTTCACGCACATCCTCGACGCGGCGGACGACATCGAGGTCGTCGCCGCGGTCACCGGGGGCCAGGCGGTCCGGACGGTGCGCGAGTCGCGGCCCGACGTGGTGCTGCTGGACATCCGGATGCCCGACGTGGACGGGCTGACCGTGCTCGCCGAATTGCGCCGGCTGGCAGAGCCGCCGGTCGTGGCCATGCTCACCACGTTCGACACCGACGAGTACGTGGCCAGCGCCCTGCGCTCGGGCGCGGCCGGGTTCCTGCTGAAGGACACCGACCCCGAGCAACTGCCGTACCTGGTGCGCGCCCTGGCCGAGGGCGGGACGGTGCTGTCGTCCCGGGTCACCCGCACGGTGGTGGACGGCTATCTCGGTCAGCCGGGCCGCGAGCCCGCCGCACGGCTCGTGGCCCGGCTGACCGAGCGCGAGCGCACCGTCCTCACCCTCATGGCCGAGGGGCTGGCCAACCATGACATCGGCGTACGGATGCATCTGAGCGCCGGCACGGTCAAGGGACACGTCAGTGCCGTGCTGGGCAAGCTGGGGGTGGGCAGCCGCGTCCAGGCGGCCCTGATCGCCGAGCGGGCCGGCCTGCTCGAGCCGCCGCGGGACGAGGACACCCCATGAGGGACCGCAGGGCCCCGGCCGCGCTGCTGGACGCCGCCCTCGTCCTGGCCTCGCTCGCGGACGCCTATGTGCACGTCGACCTCACCGACCAGCCGTCCATGGCCTTCGCGCTGCTCGCCGCGTTCGCCCTCGGGCTGCGCCGCAGGCTGCCGCTGGTGACCTTCGTGCTCACGCTGCCGGCCACCATGGTCACGGACGCGGTGATCGCCACCATGGTGGCGCTGTACACGCTGTCCTCCCTCAACCGGCACCGCGTCCTGCTGGCCGCCTGCGCGCTGACCTACACGGTCGCCGACTTCATGCCCTGGCCCTGGTCGTCCCTGCGGCCCACCGAGCTGACCCGGACGGACAACCTGTTCCATCTCAGCTACACCCTGGCCACCGCCGCGGCGCCCGTCTTCCTGGGCCAGCTGGTCCAGGCGCGGCGGGACCTCTCCCTGCGGCTCGCGGAGATCTCCGCGGCGCGCGAGCACGAGCGGCTCATGGCCGCCCAGAGCATCCTCGCCCAGGAACGGGCGCAGCTCGCCCGGGAGATGCACGACGTGGTCTCCCACCAGGTCAGCCTGATCGCCGTACAGGCCGGGGCGCTCCAGGTGGGCAGCCGGGACCCCGCGACGGCGGCGGCCGCGGCCACGATCCGTCGGCTGAGCGTGCAGACCCTGGAGGAACTGCGGCACATGGTCGGCGTGCTGCGCGCCTCGGGCAGCCGGCCGACGGAGCTGACCCCGCAGCCCTCGCTCGCCGCTCTGCGGCGCCTGGTCGACGGCAGCGGCATCGAGGTGAAGCTGGAGGCGGACCTGCCCGACGGGCTGCCGCCGCCCGTGCAGCGCGCGGTCTACCGCACGGTGCAGGAGGCCCTGACCAACGTCCGCAAGCACGCGCCCGGCGCCACGGCGACCGTCCGCGTGCACCGCAGGGGCGACACCCTGCGCACCACGGTCACCAACACCGCCGCCGCCCGTCCGGCGATTCCGCTGCCCAGCGCCCATCACGGCCTGGCCGGGCTGAGGCAGCGCGCCGAACTGCTCGGCGGCACCGTCACCAGCGGCCCGACCGCCGACGGCGGCTGGGAACTCCGCCTGGAACTGCCCGTCCGGGACCCAGCGTGACGCCACGGCGTCCACCCGGCGGAGGCGGCCGACGGCACCGTGTGCGGCGGCCGGGCACAGGGCGCCGAGCGGTGACCGCCGGCGGCCCCGGCGCCGTCCCCGGCCCGGCCGGCGCGGGTGACCGGGGCCGGGCGCCCGACCGACGCGGGCGCCACCGGCGCCGTACCGGCGGGCGCACCGCGCAGGGCGCGCGCACGTGCACGTGACCTTCGGTGCCGCAGGGCCGATACTGCGGGTAGGAGTGTCCCGATCCGACCACCGTCCCGCACTGTCCACCACCGCCCCGCACAGCCGCGACCGGCGACGGCCGCTCGTCCGGTCCGGCCCAGCCCACGCGCAGGTCCACCCCAGGCCCGCGAAGCCACAGCTCACCGGGAGGTACCGATGAAGATGCTGATCAACGTCGCCGAGACCGTGGTGGCGGACGCGCTGCGTGGCATGGCGGCCGTCCACCCCGAGCTGGCCGTCGACGTGGAGAACCGGGTCGTCGTGCGGCGTGACGCACCCGTGGCCGGGAAGGTGGCCCTGGTGTCGGGCGGCGGGTCGGGGCACGAGCCGCTGCACGGCGGCTTCGTCGGTCCCGGGATGCTGTCGGCGGCGTGTCCGGGCGAGGTCTTCACCTCCCCGGTGCCCGACCAGATGCTGCGCGCCGCGGCGGCCGTGGACAGCGGCGCGGGCGTGCTGTTCATCGTGAAGAACTACACCGGCGACGTCCTCAACTTCGACATGGCGGCCGAACTCGCCGAGGACGAGGGCATCCAGGTCGCCAAGGTGCTGGTCAACGACGACGTGGCGGTGACCGACAGCCTCTACACGGCCGGGCGGCGCGGCACCGGCGCGACCCTGTTCGTGGAGAAGATCGCGGGCGCGGCGGCCGAGGAGGGACAGCCGCTGGAGCGGGTGGAGGCGGTCGGCCGGCAGGTCAACGAGAACTCCCGCAGCTTCGGCGTGGCGCTGAGCGCGGTCACCACACCGGCCAAGGGCACCCCCACCTTCGACCTGCCGGCCGGTGAGCTGGAGCTGGGCATCGGCATCCACGGCGAGCCGGGCCGCGAGCGGCGGCCGATGATGACCTCGGGCGAGATCGCCGAGTTCTCGGTCGGCGCGATCCTCGACGACATGCCCCCGCGCAACCCCGTGCTGCTGCTGGTCAACGGCATGGGCGCCACTCCGCTGCTGGAGCTGTACGGCTTCGCGGCCGAGGTGCACCGGGTGCTGGCCGAGCGCGGCGTGGCCGTCGCCCGCGCCCTGGTCGGCAACTACGTCACCTCCCTGGACATGGCGGGCGCCTCGGTCACCCTGTGCCAGGTCGACGAGGAGCTGCTGCGGCTGTACGACGCGCCGGTGAGCACGCCCGGTCTGCGCTGGGGCATGTGACCGCGCGGCCCGCGCCCGCACCGTACCTACCACGCAAGGGAGACCCAGTGCTCGACGCCGACTTCTTCCGCCGTTGGATGACGGCGACCGCCGCGTCCGTCGACCGCGAGGCGGACCGGCTCACCGCCCTCGACTCGCCGATCGGGGACGCCGACCACGGCAGCAATCTGCAGCGCGGGTTCACCGCCGTACGGGCGGCGCTGGAGAAGGAGGCGCCGCAGACGCCCGGGGCCGTCCTGACCCTGGCCGGGCGGCAGCTGATCTCGACGGTCGGCGGTGCCTCGGGACCGCTGTACGGGACGCTGCTGCGCCGGGCCGGCAAGTTGCTCGGGGACGACGCCGAGGTCAGCGAGGAGCTGCTGGCCCAGGCGCTGCGGGCCGGGGTCGACGGGGTGATGACGCTGGGCGGGGCGGCGCCGGGCGACAAGACCATGGTCGACGCGCTGGTGCCGGCCGTGGACGCGCTCGCCGACGGGTTCGCCGCGGCACGGGACGCGGCCGAGCAGGGCGCCGTCGCGACCACCCCGCTGCAGGCCCGCAAGGGCCGGGCCAGCTATCTGGGCGAGCGCAGCATCGGGCACCAGGACCCGGGCGCCACGTCGTCGGCGCTGCTCGTCGCGGCGCTGGCCGAGACGGCGGAGGCCGGCCGTGAGTGACGAGAAGATGGTCGGGGTCGTACTGGTGTCGCACAGCGCGGAGGTGGCCGCCTCGGTGGCCGAGCTGGCCAAGGGCCTGGCGGGCGGCGGCACCTCGGTGCCGGTGGCTCCGGCGGGCGGCCGGGAGGGCGGCGGACTCGGCACCAGCGCCGAGCTGGTCGCCGCCGCCGCCGCGTCCGTCGACCGGGGCGCCGGCGTGGCCGTGCTGACCGACCTGGGCAGCGCCATCCTCACCGTGAAGGCGCTGCTCGCCGAGGGCGACGAACTGCCGGGCAACACCCGTCTGGTGGACGCGCCGTTCGTCGAGGGCGCGGTCGCCGCGGTGGTCACGGCCGCGACGGGGGCCGACCTCGACGCGGTGGAGGCGGCGGCCGCGGAGGCGTACGGGTACCGGAAGGTCTGAGCCGGACAGGCGTGGACGGGCCGGAGAAGCCCCGTGCCGGGACGGCGCTCGGCGGCTGCGCGGCGCGGCGTGGGAACGCTCGCTGCGGGAGCCGCAGCGCAAGAACGCAGGAACGGGAACGCTCGGCGCGGGAGCGCCCCATGTGGGGGGCCGCGGAAGCGGAAGGGGCGGAACGGTGCCGTGAGGGAGCGCGAAGGGCGGCGCGGGTTCAGCGGGCGCGCCCGCTGCCGCCCTCGACCAGGCGCCGTGCCAGCCGCTCCCCCGCCGCCACGGCCGCCGCCTGGTCCTCGATGGAGCCGACCCTGGCGTTCTTGAAGACGATGTAGGTCACCTCCGAGCAGACCCCGCCGGTGCTCGGGTCGGCGGGGATGCCCAGGCGCCGGGCGGTGGCGTAGGAGGCCTCGCCGATCAGGTCGCGCGGTCCGGTGTCGCCGACGACCGCGTACTGCACCCGGCCCCGGTAGACGACGGCCGCCACCGATCCCGCGCCCACCCCGTGGCGGCGGTGGTTCCAGATCCGGCTGGGGGCGGGCAGCACGATGTAGGGCAGGCGTTCGGCGTTCAGCCGCCGGCCGTCGGACTGCTGGTAGGCCGCGGCCGGGGAGAAGTGGGGGTCGGTGCGGCGGTTGCAGCGGGCGGTGGGCCGTCCGTCGCAGTCGATGTCCATGTCGGCCTTCCAGAAGACGGCGCCGCTCAGGCCGCACACCGGGATGGTGGCGCGGGCGCCGGCGTCCGGACGGTAGCGGCCCCGGGAGACCTGCCGGCACTCGCGCACCCGGGCCAGCAGGTCGGCGGCGCGGACGGCGCCCTCGGGGCGGCTCCCGCCGCGTGAGGCGCGTTCCACGCGGACGGCGCGCTCGGTGCGCAAGGCCCGCTCCTCGGGGACCGAGTGGTGCACGGTGTCGGCGGGAAGCGTCGTCGGGGCGAGCAGAGCCGTGCTCGCCGCGACGAGGCTCAGCGACTGGACACGCACGATGAAGGACCCTCTCCTCGGGGACATGGACGGACATTCATCCCATAGCGGATGAAATCGGTCGTGCGGCCCCACGTTAGGGGACCGGACGGCGCAAGGCCCGTAATGCCTTCCGGAGGGCCGGGAGCCGGAGCCCGTGCGGGCCCGGCCCCCGGCCGCCCGTGCCGGCGCGGGTTCAGCGACGACAGCGTTCCGCGCCGCAGCGCGAACTCACCGCTGGACGGCGGGAGTTCGGCCGAGGGAAACTCCAGCATACGGAACCCTCGCCGGACCCCGGCAAGGACCGCCCCGACCGCCCCCCTTGTCGCGACCCGCCGACGGCGCGATATTGGTCCGGACCATTGCGCGAGCGGTGTGCGGACGTGTCCGCGCCGCCGTTGAGGGAGGCAGACCTCGTGCGACGCGTTCCCGCCCCCGCACCGCCCGGCCCCGGGGCCGCCGCGCGAGTCGTCGTCGCGTGCGCCGTGCTCGCGCTGCTCGGCGCCTGCGCCCCGGGTGCCGCGGACGACGGCGCGGACGGCGGACCGCCCGGGGCGCCGACCGGCGTCATGGCGGTGGCGGGCAGCGCGACCAGCGTGCACGTCATGTGGAACGCGCTGTCCGGCCGCCCGCGCATCCGCGCCTACGAGGTCTACCGCGGGACCACCAGGGTGCGGACCGTGCCGGCGTCCGAGCACATGGTGGACGTCGTCCGGCTCCGGCCCGCGACGGCGTACGTCTTCACCGTGCGCGCCCGTGCCGAGGACGGCCGGCTCGGGCCGCGCAGCCGCCCGGTGCGGGCGGCCACCCCGGCCGCGGCCGCGGCGGACCACTCGGCCCCGGCCCGCCCCCTCGCCCCGCACGGCAGGGTCCTGGGCGGCCGGGCCGTCCAGCTGTCCTGGTCCCGGCCCGCGGACCACCGGGACGTGGTCTCCTACGACGTCTACCAGGGCGGCACGAAGATCCACAGTGTCGGTGCCGGCCAGACGGCCACGGTGCTCACGGGCCTGCGGCCCGGCACCCGCTACTCCTTCACCGTCCGCGCCCGCGACGCGGCCGGCAACCTCTCCCCGGCCACCGCGCCGGTGCGCCTGACCACCGCGCCAGGCTCCGACGACGGCCGCGGCACCGCGCCGGCCGCCTTCCGGGCCGGCACCCACCTGAGCGACGGCGCGTACTACCTCGATCTCGGGTGGGTGCCGCCGCGCACCGGCGGGGTGGTGACCCAGTACCAGATCGAGCTCGACGGGCGCCCGGCCACCTCCCTCGTCTGGGGCGGCGGCGCACCGCGGGGGAAGGCCTCCTACAGCTTCTACCTGGGCCGTGACGCAGGGGTCACCCACCGGGTGCGCATCCGGGCGATGCTGCCGGACGGCACCTGGGGCGGCTTCTCCCCCGAGCGCACGGTCACCACCGGCACGGGACCGCGGTAGCCGCCAGCGCTCGCGGGGCGGGCTGCGCCGGACGGGCGACCGGATCACCCGACCGGGCGCGCGCCGGGTGCGGCCGGCGCCGCGAGGACGTTGGCTGCCGTTGAGGCACGGGCGTTTCCCTATCCGCGGCGGCACTTGGGATGGACCGCCGACCGTGCCACCGGAGGACAGTCCCATGCGCCACACCCAGCAACTGCTCCGCTCCGGATCCCTCGCGGCAGCCACCGCCGCGCTCACACTCGGCCTCACCGCAGGCCCCGCCCTCGCCGGGCCGGGCATCTCCGTGAGCACCAGCGGCCGCACGGTGTCGGTGACCACCAGCGCCTGCACCCTGGTGGACGGCAGCTGGGGCACGGCCTCGCTGCTGGCCGCCGGCCAGGCCAACTTCAACCAGGGCCGCCAGGTGGCGCTGACGGGGACGAGCGCCAGCCAGACCGCCGCCTGGCAGAACGTCGGACCGGGCACCTACACGGTGATCGTGATCTGCTCGAACAGCATCACGGCGGGCAGCCAGTCCGTGATCGTCACCGGTGGCACCTCCACGGGTCCCACCATCTCCGCCACCTCCGCGCCGGCCCGCACAGCCGCTCCGGCCGGCACCTCCGCCCCGTCCCGAGGGGTGATGGGCGGCGTCGGCGGGGGCAGCAAGGACTACGGCACCGTCACCCTCGCGGTGGGCGGCACGCTCGTCGGGGCCGCGCTGATCGCGACCGGCTGGGTCCTGCGCCGCCGCTCCAAGCCGTACCGGCTCTGAGCCCGGGCGGCACGGCGACCGGCCCGAAGCCCGGGCGGCACGACGACCGGCGTCGGCACCCCGCAACCTGCCGTCCGACCCCGCGCGGCCCCCAGGGGCGCGCGGGGTTCCGCGGCCGGGGACGGGTCCGACGGGAGCCGGCGCGTCCGCGCCAGAAGGGACGGGTCCCGCGCATCGGCGCTAGGAGGCCCCGCCCTCCGCCCGGCCCGTGTCCCCCGGCCCGCCCCGCGCCGGCTCGTCGTCCCGCAGCGCGGCGAACTGTTCGAGCGCGTGCGTGAGCCACCCCGTCCAGAAGGTCTCCAGGTCGATGCCGGCGCGCAGCACCAGGTGCCGCAGCCGGTCCTGGGCGCTGTCCCGGCCGGGCGGGAAGTCGCGCTTCTCGATGGCCCGGTACTCCGCCAACTGCTTCTCGTGCAGGGCGAGATGTCGCCGTAGATCGGCCTCCAGGCCCTCGGTGCCGACCACGGCCGCGGCGCGCAGCCGCAGCAGCAGGGCGTCGCGGTGCGGCTTCGGCTCCTGGGGTGCGGCGGTCCAGCGGGCCAGTTCGTCCCGGCCCGCCGGCAGCACCTCGTAGCTCTTGCGCTGCCCGCGGGCCGGCTGCTCGGCCGGCAGCGCGCGGATCAGTCCGTCGGACTCCAGCCTGCCCAGCTCGCGATAGATCTGCTGATGCGTCGCCGACCAGAAGTACCCGATCGACTTGTCGAAGCGGCGCGTCAGCTCCAGCCCCGACGACGGCTTCTCGAGCAGGGCGGTGAGGATCGCGTGCGGGAGTGACATGGGATCATCCTAGGGAGCGGTCCGCGCGCGGTCGCGTCCCCCTACAGCGCCGCCGCCAGCTCGGTTCCCTGCTTGATGGCGCGCTTGGCGTCCAGCTCGGCGGCCACGTCCGCGCCGCCGATCAGGTGCGCGCGGCGCCCGGCGGCGACCAGTTCCTCGTACAGGGCGCGGCGCGGCTCCTGGCCGGTGCACAGCACGATCGTGTCCACCTCCAGGACGGTGCTCGTGCCGTCCACGGTGATGTGCAGCCCGGCGTCGTCGATCCGGTCGTAGCGCACGCCGGGCACCATGGTGACGCCGCGGTGCTTGAGCTCGGTGCGGTGGATCCAGCCGGTGGTCTTGCCGAGGCCGGCGCCGACCTTGCTGGTCTTGCGCTGCAGCAGGTGGACGGTGCGCGGCGGGGCGGGCCGCACGGGCGCGGTCAGTCCGCCGGGCGCGCGGTAGTCGGTGTCCACGCCCCAGGCGCGGAAGTACGCCGCCGGGTCCTCGCTCGTCTTGTCGCCGGCGTCGGTCAGGTACTCGGCGACGTCGAAGCCGATGCCGCCGGCGCCGAGGATCGCCACCCGGTCGCCCACGGCGGCGCCGTCGCGCAGCACGTCCAGGTAGCCGAGGACGCGCGGGTGGTCCACGCCGGGGATGTCGGGGGTGCGGGGGGTGACGCCGGTGGCGACGACGACCTCGTCGTACTCGTCGAGGTCCGCGGCGCCCACCGGGGTGTTCAGCCGTACGTCGACGCCGTGTGCGTCCAGCTGGTGGCGGAAGTAGCGCAGCGTCTCGTCGAACTCCTGCTTGCCGGGGACCTTGCGGGCGACGTTGAGCTGGCCGCCGATCTCGTCCGCGGCGTCGAACAGGGTGACCCGGTGGCCGCGTTCGGCGGCGGACACCGCGCAGGCGAGGCCGGCCGGGCCGGCGCCGACGACGGCGACGGACTTGGCGCGGCGGGTGGGCGAGAGCACCAGCTCGGTCTCGTGGCAGGCGCGCGGGTTGACCAGACAGGAGGTGATCTGCCCGCTGAAGGTGTGGTCGAGGCAGGCCTGGTTGCAGCCGATGCAGGTGTTGATGGCCTCGGGACGGCCGGCGGCGGCCTTGGCGACGAAGTCCGGGTCGGCGAGCATGGGGCGGGCCATCGACACCATGTCGGCGCAGCCGTCGGCGAGCAGCCGCTCGGCGACTTCGGGGGTGTTGATGCGGTTGGTGGTGACCAGCGGCACCGAGACCGCGCCCATCAGCTTCTTCGTCACCCAGGTGTAGGCGCCGCGCGGCACGGAGGTGGCGATGGTGGGGATGCGGGCCTCGTGCCAGCCGATGCCGGTGTTGATGAGGGTCGCGCCGGCGGCCTCGACCGCCCTGGCGAGCGTGATCACCTCGTCCAGGGACGAACCGCCGGGCACCAGGTCCAGCATGGACAGCCGGTAGACGACGATGAAGTCCTCGCCGACCGCCTCGCGCACCCGGCGGACGATCTCGACGGGGAAGCGCATCCGGTTCTCGTAGGAGCCGCCCCAGCGGTCGGTGCGGTGGTTGGTGGCCGCGGCGGTGAACTCGTTGATGAGGTAGCCCTCGGAGCCCATGATCTCCACGCCGTCGTAGCCCGCCCGGCGGGCGAGGCGGGCGGTGCGGGCGTAGTCCTCGATGGTGCGCTCGATGTCGGCGTCGGTGAGCTCGCGCGGCACGAAGGGGCTGATGGGGGCCTGGAGCGGGCTGGGGGCGACGAGGTCGCGGTGGTAGGCGTAGCGGCCGAAGTGCAGGATCTGCAGGGCTATCCGGCCGCCCTCGCGGTGCACCGCGGCGGTGACCGTCTCGTGCTGCTCGGCCTCCTCCTCGGTGGTGAGCCGGGCGCCGCCCTCGTAGGGCCGTCCCTCGTCGTTGGGGGCGATGCCGCCGGTGACGATCAGGCCCACTCCCCCGCGGGCGCGGGCGGCGTAGAACTCGGCCATGCGCGCGAAGCCGCGCTCGGCCTCCTCCAGGCCGACGTGCATGGAGCCCATCAGGACGCGGTTGGGCAGGGTGGTGAAGCCCAGGTCGAGCGGGCTCAGCAGGTGCGGGTAACGGCTCATCGGCCCCTCCGTGCGCGGTGTCGTCACCCGTAGTTGTAGAGGAGGGGGCCGCCTTGTGCAACTAGTTGCAAAACATCGCGACGCACATCACCCGCCGCGGACCGTACGGCGGCGGCCGGATCACCCGCGTGGGCGTACGGCCGCCGCGCCACCGCCGGGTGCCGCTGCCGGAACGGGCAGGGGCTCAGCGGCTCTCGAGGCGGACGTGCAGCTCGCGTTCCTGGTCGCCGGAGGCGCCGCACAGGTCCTGGACGGTGAACAGGGAGTCCAGGGCGGTGCGGAAGCGCTCGATGGCCCAGTAGCCGCCCTGCACGTCGGCCGTGACGGAGGCGTCCAGCCGGGTGGGGCCGCGGCCCGCGTCCCGGGCGTCGGCGACGTCGTAGGTGCCCAGCCACACCGTGGGGCGTACCTCGTGGTAGTCGCGGGGCACGTCGTCCGCGCACCGGTCGGACGAGAAGCACGCGCACAGGGCGTCGAACACGATCCGGGCGTCCTCCTTGGAGCATCCGCTCAGCTCCACCGAGACGGATTCCGGGTGCGCTCGCTCAGTGTCCATGGTGATCGCTCCTCTCGTGGCCGCGCCGCGGTACCGCACGGGGTTCCCCCGGAGGGCGCGCGCCACCCTCACAGCAAAGCACCACCTCCCGTGGCGGCACCACCGCTCGCCGTCCGGGGCCGCCGTCCGGGCTCATCGTCCGGGCTGACCGTCCGGGCGACTGAGCGGGACGGGCGGCCCCGTGTTGAGAGATGGTGGAGGCAGACAACGGACCGTCCCGCCGACGAGTGCGCACGCGGTACAACAGACAGTGCCCGCACCGGACGACGGCGGGCCGCGTGTGGACGGGCGAAGGCGGTGCGTGGGATGACAGCAGCCGGGGCTCCCTCGGCCCAGGGCGATGAGCCGGTGCGCGGGCCGGTGCGGCCCAGCGGGCTGCTGGACGTGCTCGGTGTGGCCTCGGTGGTGCTCGACGCCGAGGGCCGCATCGTGCTGTGGAGCCCGCAGGCCGAGGAGTTGTTCGGCTACTCGGCGCAGGAGGCGCTCGGCCAGTACGCGGCCCGGATCATGGTCGACGAGGAGTACCTCGAGCTGGTCGTCAAGCTGTTCGCCGATGTCCTGCAGACCGGCGAGGGCTGGGCGGGGGCCTTCCCCATCCGCTGCAAGGACGGCAGCACCCGGCTGGTGGAGTTCCGCAACATGCGCCTGCTCGACGACCGGGGCAATGTGTACGCGCTGGGGCTGGCGGCCGACCAGTCGACCGTACGGCGTCTGGAACGCGAGGTCGCGCTGTCGGCGCGGATGGTCTCGCAGTCCCCGATCGGGCTGGCCTTCCTGGACACCCGGCTGCGGTTCGTGTCGGTCAACCCGGCCATGGAGCGGATCGACGGGGTGTCGGCTGAGGACCACGTGGGACGGACGGTCCCCGAGGTGCTGCCGCAGATCGACATCGCCACCGTGGACGACGCGCTGCGCCAGGTGCTCCGCACCGGGCAGCCGCTCGTCGACGTCTTCTCCCTCGGCAGGTCCCCGGCGGACCCGGACGAGGACCACGCCTGGTCCGTCTCGCTGTACCGGCTGGAGGACGCCGCCGGCACCGTGCTCGGCGTGGCCCTCTCGATCGTGGACATCACCGAGCAGTACCGGGCCGGTCTCGAGGCGGAGGCGGCACGCCGGCGCCTGGCGCTGATCGCGGACGCCTCCGCCCGTATCGGCACCACCCTGGACCTGGAGCGCACCGCCCGGGAACTGGCCGAGGTCGCCGTGCCCGAACTGGCCGACGTGGCGGCCGTGGACCTGCTCGAGGCGGTCGTCGAGGGCCGCCGCAGCAGCCTGGGACCCGCCGAACCCGCGGTGATCCGGGCCCTGGCCGTACGGGCCGACCACGCCGCGGACGCCCTCGAAGCGGCCGACGCGCCCGGCGACACCACCAGTTACGGCCCCGACCGCCTGGTCACGGAGTGCGTGCGCACCGGGCGTCCGGTCCTGGTGGCGCGGGTCAAGGACGAGGACCTGGGCCGGATCGCCCGCTCACCGGAGGCGGCGGTGCTGCTGGGCCGCGCGGGCGTGCACTCGTATCTGGCGGTGCCGCTGATCGCGCGGGGCGAGGTGCTGGGCGCGCTGGACCTCAAGCGGACCCGCAATCCGCGGCCGTTCAGCGAGGACGACGTCCTGCTGGCCCGCGAACTGGCCGCCCGGGCGGCCGTGCAGATCGACAACGCCCGCTGGTACCAGAACGCCCGCGACACCGCCCTCACCCTGCAGCGCAGCCTGCTGCCCAGCCATCCGTCCGTGACGGGCGGGCTGGAGGTCGCCTCCCGCTACCAGCCGGCGGGCGCCACCAGCGAGGTGGGCGGTGACTGGTTCGACGTGATCCCGCTGGAGGGCGACAAGACGGCGCTGGCCGTCGGCGACGTCATGGGCAGCGGCATCAGCGCCGCCGCCACCATGGGACGGCTGCGCACGGCGACCAAGGCGCTGGCCTCGCTGGACCTCGACCCCGCGCGGCTCCTGGAACACCTCGACCGGATCACCGACGGCCTGGACCACTCCATCGCCACCTGCCTGTACGCCGTCCACGACCCGCATCTGCGGCAGTGCCGGATCGCCAACGCCGGTCACCTGCCCCCGGCCCGGATCCGGGTGGGCCGGCCCGCGGAGCTGCTCGACCTGCCGACCGGCGTCCCGCTGGGCGTGGGTGGCATCCCGTTCGCCACCACGACCGTCGACCTGGAGCCCGGAGACCAACTGGTGCTCTACACCGACGGCCTGGTCGAGACGCGCCGCGAGCCGCTGGACGAACGCCTGGACATACTGCTGAGGTTGCTCGACGGCCCGTCCCGCCCGCTGGAGGAGCTGTGCGACTTCCTGCTGCGCACGCTCCACCAGCCGGACAACCACGACGACGTGGCCCTGCTCGTCGCCCGCTCCCAGCCGCTGGCCTAGCTAGATAGGGGCGTGTTGCGAAAGCAGCGCCGCCCCTGGCTGTACTGCCCGGCCGGCGGCCGCCGTGTCACCGGCCGGCCGCCCGCCGGCTCCGGATCACGTCGGACGGACGCCCAGCACCACGTGGGCGCACAGCTCCTCGGAGACGGCCAGGCGTGGCTCCAGGCCCGCGCGCGCGAAGGCGTCCAGGGCCGCCGGGGCCTGGCGCTCGCTCGTCTCCACCAGCAGGCAGCCGCCGGGCGCCAGCCACTCGGGCGCCCCGGCGGTGACCCGGCGCAGGACGTCGAGCCCGTCCGGTCCGCCGTCGAGGGCCGTCACCGGCTCGTGGTCGCGGGCCTCCGCGGGAAGCAGGGCCACCTCGCCCGTGGGCACGTAGGGGACGTTGGCGGCGAGGATGCCGACGCGGCCGCGCAGCGCGGCGGGCAGCGCCCGGAAGAGGTCGCCCTCGTGGACCAGGCCGCCCGCGGGGCCGATGTTGCGGCGGGCGCAGCGCACCGCGGCCGGGTCGACGTCGGCGGCGTGCAGCTCGAGGGGGCCGAGCGAGGCGGCCAGCGCGGCGCCGACCGCGCCGGACCCGCAGCACAGGTCCACCACGACGGACGCGTCCGGTACCGCGGCCGCGGCCTGGTCGACCAGGAACTCGGTACGGCGGCGGGGCACGAAGACCCCCGGCTCCACGGCGATGCGCAGACCGTGGAACCGGGCCCAGCCCAGGACCTGTTCCAGGGGCAGACCGGCGGCGCGCCGGTCGACGAGGGCCGCGAGCTCGCCGGGCGTGCGCGCGGCGGCGAGGATCAGCTCGGCCTCCTCCTCGGCGAACACGCATCCGGCGGCGCGCAGGACGGCGGCGACGGCGGCGGGCGAAGCCGGTGACGGAGGCGAGGGCGCCGGGGAGGACGGTGCGGGCGGGTGCGCCGGCGTGGGAGAGGAGGAGGACGGCGGAGGAAGCGCGGACATGAGGACGACGACCTTTCGGGAGCCGAAGGGCGCTCCCGCGGCCGGCTACGGACGGTGATCCGCGCCGGTTCGAGGTGAGAGCACCCGGCCTGACACAGCGGTGATGGGTCTCACCTCCTCGTCCTTCCATGACCGGGACCTTCCACGGCCGCAGGTCACCCTACCCCAAGGCGCTCGGGCCCAGACGGCTTTTCCGGCCGGTCGGTTGTACTCTGCAACCGGAGGAGCCGGGAGGTGTTCCGTGACAGCGCAGGGACCGGACGGGGACGCCGTCACCCGCGACGCGGGCACGGCGGTCGAGACCATCCAGCGCGAGATGACGATCTTCGCCCGGCGGGCGCGCGCGCTGGCCGGGCGGATGCATCCCGAGCTGTCGCTGGTGTCGTACACGCTGCTCGGCCATCTGGAGGAGAGCGGCGGCTGCCGCGCCACCGATCTGGCGGCGCACTACGCGCTGGACAAGTCCACGGTGAGCCGTCAGGTGGGCGCCCTGCAGCGGGCCGGGCTCGTCGAGCGGCGCCTGGACCCGGAGGACCACCGGGTCCACGTGCTGCATCTGACGGACGCGGGCCGGCGCATCCTCGCCCAGGTCACCGACCGCCGCCGCGCGGCCTACCGCGAGCGGCTGGCGGACTGGCCGGCCGAGGACCTGGAGCGGTTCGCCGGCTATCTCACCCGCTACAACGCCTGGCCCCCGCGGGACGACGGCGCCTGACCGGGCCGGGCGACAGCGCCCGACCCGACCCGACCGGGCGACAGCGCCTGACCTGGCCGGACCACGGCGCCTGACCGGGCCGGACGACGACGTCCGGCCGGCCGCCCGGGACCCTCAGCCTCCCGGGACCCCCAGCCACCGGGGACCCCCAGCCGCCGGGACCTTCACCCCACCAGCCCCGCGTCCGGCGCCCGGCATCCTCACCCCACCGGCGCCACGGCCGTCGCCCGTCCGCCGGCCAGGTGCTCGGGGGCGCGGGCCGCGAGGAAGGCGGTGCGGCGCCGCAGCCGGAAGCCCAGCGACTCGTACAGCCGGAGGGCGCCGGTGTTCCCGGCGGCCGCGTGCGGGAAGGGCGTCTCGCCGCGCTCCCGGATGCCGTGGGCGACCGCGAGGATCAGCCGGCTCGCCAGGCCCTGCCCGCGGACGGCGGGGTGGGTGCAGACCGCGCTGATCTCCGTCCAGCCGGGCGGGCGCAGCCGCTCCCCCGCCATCGCCACGAGGACGCCCTCACGGCGTATGCCCAGGTAGGTGCCCATTTCGATGGTGCGGGGCAGGAACGGACCGGGGTGGGTGCGGGCGACCAGGCCGAGCATCTCGGGGACGTCGGCGGGCGTGAGCCGGGCCGCCTCCGGGTCGGGGGCCGCGGCCAGGCCGTCGTCCACGTACTGCACCCCCTCCACCGCGGAGGTGATCTCCCAGTCGGCGGGCACCCGGCCGCGGAAGCCCAGCAGCGGGATCTCCGCGCCGGGCCCGCACAGGGCCGCGAGGTCCGCCCAGTCGGCGGCGACGGGGTCCTCGGGCAGGGCCAGCCAGGGCGAGACGTCGACCTGGTAGCGCAGCACCCGGCCCCGCCGCTCGGCGAAGCGGGCGTGGTGCGGGCCGGTCAGGGCGGCCAGGGGCGGGCGCGTCGAGGACGTGCCGCCGCGCCGGCCCGGCGGTGGACGCGGTCATCCGGCGACCCCGGTCACGACCCCGGTCACGACCGCGGTCACGCTCTCGCCGCGGGCGTGGCCGCCGTCGACGGCGCGCGGGGCCTCACCGGCCCGCTCCCGCGGGAACGTGCGCGTCACCGCCGGGGCCGGCCGGCTGCGGCGGGCCGGCTGGGTCCCCGCGTCCGGCACGGGGGCGGTCCGGGCCCGGGGCGGCCGCACCCCGCCCGGCGCCGCCACGTCCGCCGGGGAGGCGCCGGCCGGCGCCTCGGTCTCCGGGCCGCCGTACCGGGTGAGGACGTACGCCTTCGGCATTGCTTCCACTCTCCTTCGCTGCCACCGCGGCACCGGCCGCCGGGGCCACCGAAGCCGGTACGACACGTGCGAGTGCCGTCCGGGGGCGGCTGTTCCCGGTCACCCCTGGAGCGTTCACACGGCCTTCATCAGGGCGGGCGCCCCCGCTGCCCCGGCACCCCCCGGGAACGCGTACGGTTGAACCCGCAAGGAACCGCAAGGAACCGCAAGGCCCGCGAGGGACCGCGAAGAACCGCAAGGAACCTCCCGCCCCGCTCGCGGGAGCCGTACCGCTCGACCAGCGGGCCGCCGTGCGCACGGCGGTCTGGAGGCACCACCCGCATGAACGTCACCCGAGGCTTCACCGGGCGTCCCCGCGTCGACAATCCGGGGCTGCCGCCCGGGCAGTACGACGCGGGCGAGGACTGGCCCGTGCTGTCCGCCGAGGTCACCCCGGACCTGGCGGCCGGGGCATGGACCTTCCGTATCGACGGCCTGGTCGCCGAGGCGCGCGGCTGGGACTGGCGGCAGGTGCGCCGGCTGCCGCGGTCCGTGTACGAGGGCGACATCCACTGCGTGACCGGCTGGTCGAAGTTCGGCATGCGGTTCGAAGGCGTGTCACTGGACGTGTTCCTGGACGCGGTACGGCCGGACGCCGCCGCCACCCACGCCCTCGCCCACTCCCACACCGGCTACACCACGAGCCTGCCGCTCGCCGACCTGACCGGCGGGAAGGCCTGGATCGCGTTCTCCCGCGACGGCGAGCCGCTGCCCGCGGAACACGGCGGTCCCGCGCGGCTGCTGGTGCCGCACCTGTACTTCTGGAAGAGCGCCAAGTGGATCGCGGGCCTGACGCTCCTCGACCACGACGAGCCGGGCTTCTGGGAGCGCAACGGCTACCACGACCGCGGCAACCCCTGGGAGGAGCAGCGGTACTCCGGTGACTGACACCTTCGCACGCCCGGCCCCCTTCGCCGTGCCCGGCCGCATCGCCGTCGGAGAGCAGACCGCCGCGGTGTGGCGGACCGCCACCCTCACGGAGATCAGGCGGGAGACCCCGCGCACCGCCACGTTCCGCCTGGCGGTGCCCGCCTGGGCGGGCCATCTGCCCGGGCAGCACCTGATGGTGCGGCTGACCGCCGCCGACGGCTACGTCGCCCAGCGCCACTACTCGATCGCCTCCGCGCCCGACGACTCGGGACACATCGAGCTGACCCTCGACCACGTCGAGGGCGGCGAGGTGTCCGGGTGGTTCCACACCGTGGCCCGGCCCGGTGACCGGGTGGAGGTGCGCGGCCCGCTCAGCGGCTTCTTCGCCTGGCCCGGCGACCGGCCCGCGCTGCTGCTGGGCGCCGGCTCCGGCGTCGTGCCCCTGATGTCCATGGTGCGGTACCACCGGGCGCGGCGGCTGTCGGTGCCGCTGCGGATGCTGGTGTCCGCGCGCAGCCCCGAGGACCTCGTCTACGCCCGGGAGCTGGGCGCGGAGACCACACCCGTGTTCACCCGCGCGGCCCCGGCGGGCGTGCCGGTCGGCCGGCTGTCCGCCGCCCACCTCGCCCCGCTCCTCGAACGGCCGCCCGCGGGCGGCTGGGAGGCCTACGTGTGCGGGTCCAACGCCTTCGCCGAGCACGCCTCACGGCTGCTGGTCGCGGCGGGCCAGCCGGCGCACCGCGTCCGCATCGAACGGTTCGGCTGAGGCCGCGGCGCCCGCACGCGGCGTTCGGCTGAGGCCGCGGCGCCCGCACGCGGCGGGGACCGTGCGGTCCGGCCGGGGGCGTCACGCGCGGGCGGCCGGGACCGGGTCCTGGCGGGGCGCCGGACCCACGCCGTACGGTGTGCTCGTCCGCGGGCCCACGGCGTCCGCCCGTCCCGATGTCCCCCTTGGCGAAGGCGGTTCCCGATGGCCCTGTTCGACCTGCCCCTGGACGAGCTCCGCGCGTACCGCAGCGCGTCCGTCGAGCCCGAGGACTTCGACGCCTTCTGGGCCAAGACCCTCCAGGAGGCCCGCGAGCACGACCTCGACGCCCGCTTCGACCTCGTGGACACGGGTCTGACCACGGTGAAGGTGTACGACGTGACCTTCGCCGGATTCGGCGGGCACCCGGTCAAGGGCTGGCTGGCGCTGCCCGCCCGGGTCGACGGCCCGCTGCCGCTGGTGGTGGAGTTCGTCGGCTACGGCGGCGGGCGGGGGCTGCCGCACGAGCATCTGCTGTGGGCGTCCACGGGCCGCGCGCACTTCGTGATGGACACCCGCGGTCAGGGCAGCACCTGGGGCGGCGGGGGCGGCACCGCCGATCCGGTGGGCGCCGCCCCGGCGTACCCCGGCTTCATGACGCGCGGCCTGGAGGAGCCCGAGTCCTACTACTACCGGCGGGTGTTCACCGACGCGGTGCGCGCGGTGGAGGCGGCCCGCTCGCACCCGCTGACGGACACGGCGCGGACCGTGGCGGTCGGCGAGAGCCAGGGCGGCGGGATCACCCTCGCCGTGGGCGCGCTGGTGCCGGACCTGGCCGCCGTCGCCCCGGACGTGCCGTTCCTGTGCGACTTCCCGCGGGCCACGACCCTGACGGACCGTCACCCCTACCGGGAGATCGGCCTCTACCTCAGGACCCACCGCGGCCGCACCTCGGACGTGCTGCGCACGCTGTCCTACTTCGACGGGGTGCACTTCGCGGCCCGGGGCCGCGCGCCGGCGCTCTTCTCCACGGCCCTGGAGGACGAGACCTGCCCGCCGTCCACGGTGTTCGCCGCCTTCAACGCCTGGGCGCACGAGGACAAGGCCATCGAGGTGTACGAGTTCAACGACCACGAGGGCGGCGGCCCCCACCAGGAGGCGGCCAAGCTGCGCTGGCTGAGGTCGTACGCCTGAGCCGGCGGGTGCCGTGGGACTCCTTCCCACCAGTCCGACCAGTCGGTACGTTCGGGGGGCCGGGTCGTGGCGAGACGGCCCGTCTTCCGGTTTCCGAACGACCACGGAGGGCTCATGTCCGAGCAGGAACCGCAGGTCCACGGCCACTGCGACACACGCTTCGCGGCGGTGCGCACGGCGTTCGAGGAGAACTTCCGCGAGCGGGACGAACTGGGCGCCGCGGTGACCGTCACGGTGGACGGCGCCACGGTGGTGGATCTGTGGGGCGGCTGGGCCGACGCGGCGCGCACCCGCCCGTGGGAACGGGACACCGTGGTCAACGTGTGGTCGACCACGAAGGGGCCGACCGCGCTGTGCGCGCACATCCTCGCCGACCGGGGCCTGCTGGACCTCGACGCGCCCGTGGCCGCGTACTGGCCGGAGTTCGCCGCGGCGGGCAAGGAGAAGGTGCTGGTACGGCATCTGCTGTCGCACCGGGCGGGCCTGGCGGGGCTGCGCCGGCCGCACTCGCTCGCCGACCTGTACGACTG
Source organism: Streptomyces sp. NPDC004065 (assembly GCF_044903565.1). Lineage (NCBI taxonomy): Bacteria > Bacillati > Actinomycetota > Actinomycetes > Kitasatosporales > Streptomycetaceae > Streptomyces > Streptomyces sp. NPDC004065. Next base: position 20,372 of record NZ_JBJDQT010000026.1, read on the forward strand.
GGATCTGACCTGTGCGCGGCTGGCCGCGACCGAGCCGTGGTGGGAGCCGGGCACCCGGTCCGGCTACCACGCGCTGACGTACGGCTTCCTGGTCGGGGAGGTCGTGCGGCGGGTCTCGGGACTGCGGCCGGGCGCCTTCCTGGAGCGGGAGGTGACCGGCCCGCTGGGGATCGACTTCACCGTCGGACTGCCCGCGAAGGAGGCCGGCCGGGCCGCCGAACTGGTGCATCAGCAGGCCGGGGTCACCGGTGAACAGGGCGCCGCCTTCAGCCAGTTGCCACCGGCGGCGATCGCCGCGCTGACCAACCCGCTCGCCGGGGCAGCCGAGGCGAACACACCCGAGTGGCGGGCCGCCGAGATCCCCGCGGCCAACGGCCACGGCACCGCCCGGGCGGTGGCCGCGCTCTACGGCGTCCTCGCCGGCCGCGGCTCCTCCGACGGCCGGCGGGTGCTGTCCGCCGAGGCGGCCGAGCGGGTGCGCGAAGGGCAGGGCGCCTGCCGGGACCTGGTCCTGGGCGCGGGACTCCGGCACGAGACCGAGATCGGCCTGGGCCTGTGGCTCAGCGGCCCGAACGGCTCCTACGGCCCCAACCCGCGGGCTTTCGGTCATGACGGGTTCGGCGGCTCCTGCGGCCTGGCGGATCCCGAGGCCGGGGTGTCGCTGGGCTACGTGATGAACCGGATGGGCCCTCATATCGCCGACGACCCGCGGAAAATGGCTCTGATCGAGGCGGTGTACGGCGCGCTGTGACGGGCGGCGGGGGCGGCGCCTCCGGGCGGGTTTCGGCCGAAATGCGGAACCGGGCTTCCCTCTTGGTTTAGACCAATGTTAGACCTGGTGGCGCAACGAGCCCGCACGACTACGGTACGTCATCAACAGGAGGCGCGGCATGGTCCGCACCACCCCGCACCACTACACGGCGACGACCCCGGCGATCCCGGTCCCGGACACGGCGTCCGCCCCCGACAGGGCGTGCGCCCCGGCCGCGGCCGCGGAGCCGGTCCAGGTGCCCGCGGCCCTGGAGCCGGCCCGGCGGCCCGGGGCCCCGGGCCCGGCTTCGGCCCGGGCCGAGGCGCACGCCCCGGCGCACATACCCGCGCCCGTCCCCGAGCCCGTCCGGGTTCCGGACGGGACGGAGGAGGGACCGCTCTACTGGCGGGTCGCCACCAGACTCCTCGCCGAGCTGAACGACGGTGTCATTCCGCCCGGTGAACGGCTGCCCGGCGAACGGCAGTTGGCCGCGCACTTCGGGGTCAGCCGGGAAACCGTGCGGCAGGCGCTGGAGGTGCTGCGCCGGGACGGGCTGGTCACCACCGACCGCCGGGGCAGCCACGCCACACTGCCCGGGCGGCCCGTGGAGGCGCCCTCCTCGCTGACCTTCCCGGTGGGCGCCCGGGCCGCCGAGCCGGGCGCCTGCGACCGGGCCACGGTGACCTGGGAGACGCCGCCGCCGGAGCACGCCGCGGCCCTGGGGCTCGCCCCGAAGCGGCCGACCCTGGTGCACCGCTACCGCTCGGCGGCGGCCGACGGCACCGGGCTGCGCACGGCGGTGACCTCGTTCTCCGCCGTCGCGCTCGCCGAGGTCGAGGAGCTGGCCCGCTACCGCGACCGCGCCGACGGCTCGGGCGCCGCCCAGCTGCGCCGGACCTACGACTGGATGCGCCGGGCGGGCCTGACCCTGCACCACCGGGACTCCATCATCCCGCTCACGGAGGGCTCCTCGGTGCGCGTGACCCGCCGCGTCCACGACCAGTACGCGCGCCCGCTGGAGATCACCGATCTGATCGTGGACGCCCGGCAGGACGCGCTGGTCTACGAGTTCACGGTGCCGGCCGCGGGCTGAGCGGGGACGGGGCGGCGGCGCCGGGCCGTCCCGGCGCCGTCGCCCTGGGCAGCCCGCGGGCCACGATCACGCGGGCCCGCGGACTGCCGTCGTCCCGCCGGCCGAACTCGGGCAGCGCGTGGTGCTCCACATGGAAACCGGCCCGCTCCAGCTCCCGCCGTACGTCGCCGAACCGGAAGGCGCGGTAGTACATCACGAACGGCGGCCGCCACAGCGCGTTGCGCACCCGCATCACCGCGTCGAAGCCGAGCAGCGTCCAGAACGCCCGGGAACGGGGGCCCGGCGGGGCGAGGACCGGGAAGGCGAACACGCCGCCGGGCCGCAGCACCGAGTGCACCTGCCCGAACAGCGCGGGCAGTTCACGGGGGAGGAAGTGGCCGAGCGCGCCGAAGGTGACGACGAGGTCGAACGCGGCCGTGAACGGCAGGGCGCGGGCGTCCCCGCGCACCCAGGCGGCCGTGGGGCGGCCCTCTCCCGGAGCCTGTCCGGCGGCGTGTCCCCGGGCGTCCGGGGCGTGCTCCCGGGCATCCAGGGCGTGCTCCCTGGCGTCCGGGGCGTGCTCCACGGCGTTCCAGGCGTGCTCCCGGGCGACGGCCAGCATGCCGGCGCTGAAGTCGACCCCGGTGACCGTGCTCCGGCACACCCGGGCCAGTACGCCGAGCCCGGCTCCCGTGCCGCAGCACAGGTCCAGCCCGTCCTCGAACGGCCCGATCCGCTCCAGCGCCGCCGCCACGGCCTCCAGCACCGGGTCGGGGGTCCGGAACGGGGTGCGGTCGAACTTGGGCGCGAGCAGGTCGTACCCGTGCTGCACGGACGACAGCGCCTGGACGGCGAGTTCACGCAGGGTGGGGCCTTCGGGGCTGAACATCACGCATCAGCTTAGACCGCCGCCCGCCCCTGACGCCGGGTGCTCGATCCCTGACGCCCGGTGCCAGGGGTGGTACAGTGCGAAGAGCACCCGTGCAGCGCCTGTTCCGCGCGCCGGTGCTGGATCTCCTTCTCCGGGTTTCCTCCAGTTCGCTGATCCGTCCGCCGTCGTCGCGGCGCGTCAGCTTTCTCCCGTCACCTCGCCGGCCGCGTTCCGCGCCGTGTCCCGGGTGACGTTCCCGCCGCCAGAGGCCCCGGTCGCACGCCTCACCGCCCGCGGCCCGTTCCCTTCTCCCACCCCCCTGTGACTCGCGCCTCGGCCTCGCGCCTCGCGCCACCCGTCCGCGAAAGGACCCCCTTCATGACCACCACACTCGAACAGCGCCCCGTACGGCGGCAGCAGGCCCAGGCCGCCCGGCCCGTCAGCGGCGTCCTGGACGTCGACGCGAGCGGGAAGGGCAGCCTGCGCGGCCCGGGCCTGCTCCCCTCGCCCTCCGATCCCCAGGTCCCCGCGGCGCTGGTGCGCCGGCACGGCCTGCGCAAGGGCGACGCGGTCGAGGGGACGGCCGGTGCCGGTGCGCTGCGCTCGCTCACCGAGGTCACCCGCGTGGCCGGACGGGCGCCCGGCGAAGCCCACCGGCGCCGGCACTTCCGCGACCTGACCCCGCTGCATCCGGGCGAGCGGCTGCGCCTGGAGCACCCCGCCGCCGGTCTGACCGGCCGCGTCACCGACCTGCTCGCGCCCGTCGGCAAGGGCCAGCGCGGGCTGATCGTGGCCCCGCCCAGGACCGGCAAGACCGTACTGATCCAGCAGCTCGCCGCCGCCGTCGCCGGCAACCACCCCGAGTGCCGGCTGATGGTGGTGCTGCTGGACGAGCGCCCCGAGGAGGTCACCGACATGCGGCGCTCGGTGCGCGGCGAGGTCTACGCCTCCACGTTCGACCGGACGCCCCGGCAGCACATCGCACTCGCCGAACTCGTCGTCGAACGGGCCAAGCGGCTGGTCGAGGCGGGCGAGGACGTCGTGGTGCTGCTCGACTCCCTGACCCGGCTGTGCAGGGCCCACAACCACGCGGCCGCGGCGGGGGGCCGCACCCTCAGCGGCGGTGTCGACGCCGGCGCCCTGCAGGGCCCCAAACGGCTGTTCGGCGCGGCGCGCCGGGCCGAGGAGGGCGGTTCGCTCACCATTCTGGCCACCGCGCTGGTGGAGACCGGCTCCCGCGCCGACGAGTTCTTCTTCGAGGAGCTGAAGGGCACCGGCAACATGGAGCTCCGGCTCAGCCGCGAACTGGCCTCGCACCGCGTCTTCCCGGCCGTCGACATCGAGGCCTCCGGCACCCGCCGCGAGGAACTCCTCCTGTCCGCCGCCGAGTTGGCGGTGACCCGCGGGCTGCGCCGCGCCCTGCGGGGGCGGGACGCGCAGTCCGGCCTCGAGACCCTGCTGGAGCGGCTGCGGGCGACCCCGGACAACGCCGCCTTCCTCCAGCGCGTACAGCCGACCCTGCCGGGCTGAGGACTGCACAGGAGGGCTCCGCCACCCGTCCCGGCGGCCCGTCCCGCCGCGGGCCAGTGGTCGCGGCACTAGGGCATCCGGGTGCTCGCGCACCCCGTTCGGCCCCCGGCAGCGTCCCGCTTCCTCGGATCCCTTCCTACGTTTGCGATATGACGATCAGATTTGCTTCCCGAGCCGCGGTGTCGGCCTGCGCGCTGTGCGCCGCGGGCATGCTCATAGTGACCTTCCCTGCGACGGCCGCGACGGCCTCGGCGGGCGCCGATCCGGGCGCCCACGGCCGGCCCGCGACGGCGGTGCCGCGACCGGCGGTGCTGGAGCAGGAGGGCACCCAGGTCCGGCCGCACGAGGACGCCCCCGAGGTGCCCGAGGTCTCCGCGCTGTCCTGGCTGGTGGCCGACGCCGGCACCGGAGAGGTGCTCGCCGCGCACAACGCCCACGAGAAACTGCCCCCCGCCAGCACCCTGAAGACCCTGTTCGCCCTCACCGTGCTGCCGGCCTTCCCCGGTGGCGTACGGCACACCGTCACCGGCCGGGACCTGGCGGGCATCGGCGAGGGCAGCAGCCTGGTCGGGGTCGTCGAGGGGCACACCTACCAGGTGGCCGACCTGTGGCGGGGGGTCTTCCTCAACTCGGGCAACGACGCCGTGCACGTGCTCGCCGCGCTCAACGGCGGCTGGGAGCACACCGCCCGGCAGATGCAGGCCAAGGCCCGCGCCCTGGGAGCCCTGGACACCGACGTGGTCTCCCCGGACGGCTACGACGCCGAGGGGCAGTCGTCCTCGGCGTACGACCTCGCCGTGTTCGGGCGGGCGGGGCTGCGCAACCCCGACTTCGCCCGCTACTGCTCCACCGCGCACGCCTCCTTCCCCGGCGACGGCGGCACGTACCAGATCGCGAACACCAACCGGCTGCTGACCGGGGCCGACGGCGTGGAGCCGTACCCCGGGCTGATCGGCATCAAGAACGGTTACACCAGCAACGCCGGCAACACCCTGGTCTCGGCCGCCCGCCGGGACGGCCGGACCCTCGTCGTGACGGTGATGAACCCTCAGGAGGGGGACGGCCTGGAGGTGTACGAGGAGGCACGCGCCCTGCTCGACTGGGGATTCGACGCGGCGGGCCGGGTCGACCCGGTCGGCTCGCTCGACGCCCTGCGCCCGCCGACGCACGGACCGGCGACCGTCGCGGCGCCGCCCGTCGTCGCCAAGCCCCGCCCCGCCGCGCACACGGGGACCGACCCGGCCGCGGTCGCCGGAGCGGTGGCCGGCGTGGTCGGTCTCGGCGCCGGCACCGTGCTGCTCGGCCGGCGCCTGCGCGGCAACCGGCTCGCGCGCGGCTGACCGGCGCGGGGTATGCGGCTGACCGGCGCGGGGAACGGGCAGCCGGACGGACGGCGGCGTGTGCCGGGCGGCCCGCGCGCACGACCGGAGCGCGGTCGCGCGCTCCGGCGCCGTACGGCCGCGGCTCAGAACACCGACAGCCCGGTGAGCGTGGTGAAGCGGTCCAGGGCGGCCACGCCCGCCACGGAGTTGCCGCGCTCGTCCAGGCCCGGGCTCCACACGCACAGCGCGCACCGGCCCGGCACGACCGCGACGATCCCGCCGCCCACGCCGCTCTTGCCGGGCAGGCCGACCCGGTAGGCGAAGTCGCCCGCCGCGTCGTACGTCCCGCAGGTCAGCATGATGGCGTTGATCTGCTTGGCCTGGCTGCGGCTGAGCAGGCGGGTGCCGTCGGCCCGTATGCCGTGCCGCGCGAACAGGGTGGTGGCCAGGGCCAGGTCGGCGCAGGAGGCCGCGATCGAGCACTGGCGGAAGTACTGGTCGAGCAGCTCGGGCACCGGGCCGGCGATGTTGCCGTAGGACGCCATGAAGTGGGCGAGGGCGGCGTTGCGATCGCCGTGCGCGGCCTCGGAGGCGGCGACCTCCCGGTCGAAGTCCAGGTCCGGGTTGCCGCTCTCGGCCCGCAGGAAGGCCAGCAGTTCGCCCGCCGCGTCGCCGGTACGGGTCTGGAGGCGGTCGGTGACCACCAGGGCCCCGGCGTTGATGAACGGGTTGCGCGGGATGCCGTTCTCGTACTCCAGCTGCACCAGGGAGTTGAAGGGGTTGCCGGAGGGCTCGCGGCCCACGTGCTCCCACAGTTCGTCGCCCTCGCGGGCCAGGTCCAGGGCGAGGGTGAAGACCTTGGTGATGGACTGCGTGGAGAACGGCTCCCGCCAGTCCCCCACCCCGTACACCGTGCCGTCCAGTTCCGCGACGGCCATCCCGAAGGCGCGCGGGTCGCGGGCCGCGAGCGCCGGGATGTAGTCGGCGGGCCGCCCGCGGCCGCCGGACCGGCCGACCTCCTCGGCGATGCGTTCCAGGACCGGCTGGAAGGTCAGCGACGACGTCATGATCACCATTCTGCCTTCGGGCCGGTCCGGGTGCGGTGAGCGAATGCCATGGGTGAGCCGGAACGCCAGGGGCGAGCCGGGCCGGCGGTCAGGCGCGTGCGGTCGGGCACGTGCGGTCAGATACGTGCTCCGTCGGCGCGTGCGGTCAGGCACGTGCTCGGACGGGCGCGCGGGGTCAGGCACGCGCCCGGACGGGCGCGCGGGGTCAGGCGCAGGCCGGCAGGGACGCCGGGGCGAGCGCGGGCACCGGGCGGACCCGGCCGACCGGCCTGCCGCCGCCGAACACCGGCTCACCCGCGAACGGCTCCAGCAGGGCCGGGTTGACGCCGGCCCGGACCAGGGCGGCGGCGGCCACGGGGACGCGGGCCCGGTCGGCGCCGTCGGCTATCTTCACCGCGACCGCGCGGCCGTCGGGCAGCGCGGCGACCTGGACGCCCTCGAATCCGTCCTTGGCGAGCAGCCCGGGCACCGCCCGCATCAGCACGGCCACGTCCCGGCGCGAGCCGGAGGCCGTCTCCGGGTGGCGGCGCATCGCGTCGGCGACCCGCGCCTCGGGGGTGCCGGGTGCGGCGGAGGCGATACGGGCGACGGCGCGGGCCAGGCCGTGCAGCGAGACGGCGAACAGGGGCGCGCCGCAGCCGTCGACAGTGACCCGGGCGACGCGCTGCCCCGTGAGGTCCTCCACGGTCGCGGCGACGGCCTGCTGGAGCGGGTGGGCCGGGTCGAGGTAGTCGCCGAGGGACCAGCCGTTGAGCACGCAGGTGTGCAGCATGGCGGCGTGCTTGCCGGAGCAGTTCTGGGCGAGCCGGGAGGCCGGGCGTCCCTCGCGCAGCCACATGTCCCGGACGGCCGGGTCGTAGGGCAGGTCGGGGACGTTGCGCAGGTGGTCCTCGGTCAGTCCGGCCGCCTCGAGGATCCGGCGGGCGCCCGCGAGGTGGGCCTCCTCGCCGGAGTGGCTGGCGGCGGCGAGCGAGAGCAGCTCGCCCTCCAGCGGCAGTCCCGCCCGGATCATGGCCACGGCCTGCACCGGCTTGAGCGCCGACCGGGGGTAGAACGCGGCCTCCACGTCGCCGAGCTGGAAGGCGACGGTGCCGTCCGCGCCGAGGACGGCCACCGAGCCGTGGTGGACGCCCTCGGTCAGCCCGCCGCGGACGAGGTGGGCGACGGGGACGTGGTGGGGTTCGCGGACGGGGGGCGCCTCCGCGACGGGGGTGCTGTGCCGGGGGGTGCTGTGCTGGGTGCTGTACATCGCTGCCTGGGTCACGGGTGAGTGGTGGTGGTCCCGGGGGCGCGCGCTGTTCACGCGCCGCCCCCGGCGGGAGTGCGCGCGGAGCGCACGATGTCGGTGAGGGTGGTCCCGACACGGTCGAGATGGTGGGTCATGGCCTCGACCGCCTTGTCCTCGGAGCCTTCGGCCAGCGCCTCGAGCACGGCCCGGTGCTCACGGTCGGACTGCTCGCGCCGGCCGCCGAGCTCGTTGAGGAAGGCGGACTGGCGGGCCAGGGCGTCCCGGATCTCCTCGATGACCTTGCGGAACACCGGGTTGTGGGCGGCCTGGGCGACGCCGAGGTGGAAGAGGGAGTCCAGGGCGACCCAGGAGGTCGCATCGGTCTCCCGCTCCATGCGCCGCAGCAGGTCGGCGAGGTGGTCGAGGTCCTCCGGCGTGCGGCGCAGCGCGGCGTAGCCGGCGACCGGGATCTCGACGTGCCGGCGCACCTCCATCAGATCGCCGGCCGCGTAGTCGCCGAAGGTGGGGTCGCCCACCGCGTCGGCGACGACGAAGGTGCCCCTGCCGGTGCGCGAGACGGTCAGGCCCATGGTCTGCAGCGCGCGCAGCGCCTCGCGCAGCACGGGCCGCGAGACCATGAGGGTGCGGCACAGCTCGGCCTCGGAGGGCAGCTTGTCGCCGATCGCGTACTCGCCGCGCTCGATGGCGTCGCGCAGGTGGCCGAGCGCCGCCTCCATCGCGCTGACGCGCCGCGGTGCCGTGCCACCTGTCTGGCTGTCTGACAGGTTCATGGGCCGATTGTCGGCGCGCGGGACGCGCCTGTCAACGGCGCTCCCGCCTGCCGGCGCGCGAACGGGGTGCGAGGCCGGGACCGGCTTCGCACCCCGTGGGGAGTCGTCTCTCGCGGCCCGCTGGCGGGCGTCCCGCGGATGCGCTCGTTGTGTGCTCGGGCGTCGAGCGCCGGGCCGAGCACCGAAGGCCGGGCGCCAGGCGTCGGGCGTCAGGCGTCAGGCGTCGGGCGTCAGGCGTCGGGCGTCAGGCGTCGGGCGTCAGGCGTTGAGGACCCCGGTGCCCAGCAGGCCGAGCAGCAGGGCGCCCACGGCGATCCGGTAGAGGACGAAGGCGTTGAAGGAGTGCTTGGCGACGAACTTGAGCAGCCAGGCGATGGAGGCGTAGGCGACCAGGAAGGAGACGATCGTGCCGACGGCCAGCGGGGCCGCGCCCACCCCGGCGCCGAGGGCGTCCTTCAGTTCGTACAGGCCCGCGCCGGTCAGGGCCGGGATGCCGAGGAAGAACGACAGCCGGGTGGCGGCGACGCGGTCCAGGTCGAGGATGAGCGCGGTGGACATGGTGGCGCCGGAACGGGAGAAGCCGGGGAAGAGCAGCGCGAGGATCTGGGAGCTGCCGACGAGCATCGCGTCCTTGAAGGAGGTGTCGTCCTCGCCCCGCTTGTGCCGGCCCATCTGGTCGGCGCACCACATCACGGCGCTGCCGGCGATCAGCGAACCGGCGACCACCCACAGGGAGGCGAGCGGACCCTCGATGAGGGGCTTGGCCGCGAGGCCCACGAGGACGATGGGGATCGTCGCGTAGATCACCCACCAGGCGAACTTGTAGTCGTGGTGGTAGCGCTCCTCCCGGTTGGCCAGTCCCCGGAACCAGGCGGAGACGATCCGCACGATGTCCTTGAAGAAGTAGACGAGCACGGCGGCGATGGCGCCGACCTGGATGACGGCGGAGAACCCGACCACCGAGTCGTCGTCCACGGGGATGTCCATGAGCCCCTCGGCGATCTTGAGGTGGCCGGTGGAGGACACCGGGAGGAACTCGGTCACCCCCTCGACGACTCCGAGGACGACGGCCTGACCGACGGAGATGGCGCTCATGGGATCCAGTTCTGGGGATAGTTGGTCGACAGTGCTGTAGACAGTCTTACTACGTCCGGGTGACGGCGGGGTCGGGGCCGGGTCAGGGCCGGGTCCGGCCTCACACGGTCTGGGCGATCCAGGCCCCGGCGAAGGCGGCGCCCAGGCCGGCCGCCACGCTCGCGGCGGCGTTGGCGGCAGCGTAGAGCCCGGCACCCGTCTCGGTCAGCCTCAGGGTCTCGTAGGAGAAGGTCGAGTACGTCGTCAGGGCGCCGCACAGTCCGGTGCCCAGCAGGAGCCGCAGGTGGGGGCCTGCGGCGCCGGTCACCAGACCGAGGATCAGGCAGCCGGTGACGTTCACCACGAAGGTGCCCCAGGGCAGGGCGGAGCCGTGCCGGGACTGTACGGCACGGTCGGTGAGATAGCGCAGGGGGGCGCCGACCGCCGCCCCCGCGGCCACCAGCAGCCAGTTCACAACGACTTCTTACCCTCCGTGCCGGCCGGGGCGTCCGGACTGCCCGTTGCGCCCCGTTGTTTCCTCCGTGGTCTCCGCTTCGAGACGTGGCGGGTCGCGGCCGCGGCCAGCCGCCGGGTCGCCGTGGCGGCCAGCCACACCGCCGCGAGCGCCGCGCACAGGGTGCCGGCGAGGTAGGCGAGCGCGGTGGCGGTGTGACCGGAGCCGGTCAGCCGCTGGATGTCGACCGCGTAGGTGGAGAAGGTGGTGAAACCGCCCAGCACTCCGGTGCCGAAGAAGGGGCGCACCAGGCGGTGCGCGGTCCGCACTTCGGTGACGACCACCATGAAGACGCCGATGACGGCGCAGCCGGCGACGTTGGTCCAGAACGTGGCCCAGGGGAAGCCGCCGGGTGGCGTGGGCCACCACAGGGAGGCCGCGTAGCGGGCGGTGGCGCCGATCACGCCGCCGAGCGCCACCACCGCGACCACGGGCGCCTGTTCCCGCCGGGCCGCCGTCCGGCGCGGTGGATGACCCGCGCGCACAGCCGGGCTGCGGGTCTCGGGGGTCGTCATGCTCCTGTTGTCTCCTGCTCGCCGGGCCCGGACCGGTCGGGCCGCCGCCTCACGCGAGGAGGGACCGTCGGCGGCGCCGCGGTCGGCGAACGGCGGGCCCCCACCGCCGCGCCGCGCGGTGATCGCGGCCGCGCACCAGGGTAGCGCCGCGCCCCGGCGGGTTCACTCCCCGCCCCGCCACCCCACCGCAGCCGGACGGCTGCCGGGCCCCCTTTGGGCGGCTCCGGCTCCCCTGAGCGTCCGCCCGAGCCGGGCCCACGGCACCGGCACCCGGCGCGGAGGGGGCCCGGAGCGGGCCCGGGCGGGTTCGGAGCGGGCCTGGCGCGCGTCCGGTGCGGGCCCGAGCGGGGTCGGCGCAGGCCCGGCGCGCGTCCGGAGCGGGGCCGGAGCAGGCCCCGTGCGGGCCCGGCGCAGGCCCGGCGCGGGCGCGGGTTTCACTTCCCGCCTTGCCACCCCACCGCAGCCGGATGGCTGCCGCGGGTCCCCTTTGGGCGGCGCCGGCTCCGGCTCCCCTGAGCGTCCGCGCGAGCCGGGCCGCGGCACCGGCACCCGGCGCGGAGGGGGCCCGTAGCGGGCCCGGCGGGTTTAGAGCGGGCCCGGCGCGCCTCCGGAGCGGGCCCGGCGGGTTTAGAGCGGGCCCGGCGCGCCTCCGGAGCGGGCCCCGAGGGGGGCCCGAAGCCGGCCCGGCGCGGCCGGGCGGCCAGGCGCGGTCCCGAAGCAAGCCGGAGCAAGCCCGCGTCCGGAGCGCGTCCGTATCAGGCCCCGCGCGGGCCCGGCGCGGGCCCGGCGCGGGCCCGGCGCAGGCCCGGAGCGGAGGCCCGCGCGGGACGGAAGCCGGGTGCCGGACGGGGCAGAGACGCACAGGCGGCGGCGAGCACCGGTGCCGGGGCGGCGGGCACCGGTGCCGGGGCGGCGGGCACCGGTGCCTGGTCGCCGCCACCGGCGGCGTCGCGCGACCGCCGTTCCGGGCGCGCGGGGAGACGGGCGCGCGGGGAGACGGGCGCGCGGGGAGACGGGGGCGGTGGCGAGGTCACCGGGACGAGCGCGCGGGGAGACGGGGGCGGTGGCGAGGTCACCGGGACGAGCGCGCGGGGAGACGGGGGCGCTGGCGAGGTCACCGGGACGAGCGCGCGGGGAGACGGGGGCGCTGGCGAGGTCGCCGGGACGAGCGCGCGGGGAGACGGGGGCGCTGGCGAGGTCGCCGGGACGAGCGCGCGGGGAGACGGGGGCGGTGGCGAGGTCGCCGGGACGGGTGCGGCCCCGCTGTCCCGGGTCAGCGGCCCCGCCGCCCCGGATCAGACGGGGGGCGGGAGGGTGCAGACGGCCACGCCCGGTTCGTGGAGGCTGCCGAGGACGAGGTGGCCGTCGATCTCGCAGACGCTGGTCGCCATGCGGTAGCCGGAGCGGCGGCGGGTGAGGTGGTGGACGACGCGGCCCTCGTCGTCGACGGCCACCACGCCGATCGTGCCGGTCGGCCGGTACGGGACGCCGACGGCGACGCGCGCCGCGGCGGCGCGCACGGCCGGGCCGGCCCGGTGCAGGAGCTCCAGCGGGGGCACGCGCGGCCCGGCGAGCGCGACCCAGACCGGTCCGCTCTTGCCCGCCCGCCAGAGGTTGTCGGGCATGCCCGGCAGATCCTCGGCGAACGGCTCGGCGCGGCCGGCCCGCGGGCCGGTGAGCCAGTAGCGGGTGAGCCGGCGCGCGCCGGTCTCGGCCACGACGAGGAAGGACTCGTCCCCACTGGGGGCCAGGCCGTTGGCGAACTGCAGCCCGTCCAGGAGCACTTCGGGGTCGTCCTCGCCGGGGGCCAGCCGCAGCAGCCGGCCGGTGCCGGTGTGCTCGACGATGTCGCCGAGCCACTGCCGGAGCGGGTAGCGGCGCGTGGAGACCGTGAAGTACACGGTGCCGTCGGACAGGGCGACGACGTTGCTGCAGAACCGCAGCCGCTCCCCCGCCGCACGGTCGGCGAGGACCCGGACCACCCCGTCGTCCGGGCAGACGCGCAGCAGCCCCCGCTCCGCGTCGCACACCAGCAGGTCGCCGTCCGGGAGGAGTTCCAGCCCCAGCGGTCTGCCGCCGGTCTCGGCGAGCACCTCGACGCGCACCCGGCCCGGCCCGGTGAGACCGTCGAGCCGCAGGATGCGGCCGTCCTCGACGCCGGTGAGCACCCGGCCGCGGCCGTCGGCCACGACGTCCTCGGGGCCGCGGCCGCCGATCGCGACGCAGCGGCGCGGGACGAGAGCGCTGGGACGGTTCATGGGTGCCTGCCCTTCCGGTCGCCGGGCCGCTCATCCTCCCAGCCCGGCGCCCGGCCGGTGCGCCGTTTACCAGCCTTTCTCGAACAGCCGGGCCGTCTCGGCGATACGGAACTCGTCGCGCCGGTAGTACGTGCGCCGCCCGATCCGCCGGGTGCGCAGCAGACCGAGGTCGCTCAGCAGGCCGAGATGGGCCTCGGCGGCCCGGCGGGGGATCCCGAGTCCGGCGGCGACGTCCCGCGCCGTGACGCCGTCCTCGGCCGGATCGCCGCGCGACCACCGCGGGAAGGCGTGCGGGGGCGGATCGCTGAGCCACTCCAGGATCAGCAGACGCGTCCGGCCGGCGGGAATCTTCAGCATCGCCGCCTCCTGTCCTCGAAGCAGCCCCGTGATGACGTTCTCCCACTGTGCCGCAGCCGAAACCGGCGCGTGGGGGACTCGGCGGTCCCGGTCCGGTACCGGACGGCCCCTTCACGTCGCACGGCACCACCCGCACGTCGCACGGCACCGTCCCGCGGTCCGGCGTGCGCCCGCGCCCGTGCGACCGGCCGGGACCGGACGCGACCGCACGCGACCGGCCGCGACCGGCCGCGACCGGTCAGGATCGGAGAAGCGCCCCGCCGCGCCCCCGCCCTAGCGTGGAAGGGCCGACGCACCCCGTCGGCCCGGACCGCCTCCGGACCACCGTTGAGCGAGGAGCACGCCATGACCGCCGGCCTGAAGACGATCATCTACCCCGTCAAGGACCTCGACCGGGCCAAGGCCCTGTTCGGCGCGCTGCTGGGCGTCGAGCCGTACGCGGACACGCCGTACTACGTCGGCTACAAGGACGCCGGCCAGGACGTCGGCCTGGACCCGAACGGGCACGGCAAGGGCATGACCGGCCCGGTGCCGTACTGGCACGTGGACGACATCCGGGCGCGGCTGGCCGCGCTGGTGGAGGCCGGCGCCGAGGTGCTCGAGGACGCGCACGACGTCGGCGGCGGCAGGCTGATCGCCTCCGTGAAGGACGCCGACGGCAATCTGGTGGGGCTGCTGCAGGACGCCGCTCAGCAGGCCTGAGCGGGCGGGGCCGGCGGCGGTCCCGCGCGCACCGCGTCCGGTTTTCGATGCACGCGCATTAGCATGCGGACATGGGAGCGAACGCGGCCGGGCCCCGGCTCGGGGAAGTGTGGCGGGACATCCTGTCGGTGCACGCCCGGACGATGTGCGAGCTGGACCGCGTGCTGCACCCCTACGGCCTGGGCGCCAGCGACTTCGAGGTGCTGGACGTCCTGGCCTCCGAGTCCACCGGGCCGGGTGAGCAGTGCCGGGTGCAGAACCTGGCGGGCCGGGTGCACCTGAGCCAGAGCGCGTTGTCGCGTCTGATCGGCCGGCTGGTGCGGGAGGGCCTGGTCCGGCGTTCGGTGTGCGCGGAGGACCGGCGCGGGGTGTGGGTGTCCCTCACCCCCGAGGGCCGTGAGCTGCACGCCGAGGTACTGCCGTTGCAGCGCGCGGTGCTGGCCCGCACGCTGCACGGCTGGGAGGACCGGGAGGGCGCGGCCGGCCCGCCGCTCAGCGGGGCCGGGCCAGCAGGGTGCGCACACCCTCCGAGGTGAGCGTCAGACCGTGCGGGGAGCTGGCGTCTATCGTCAGCGACAGGTCGTCGGCCGGCCACTGGGAGGCGAGCGCCCCGAGCGGCACCATGCGGTAGCGGGAGACGAACGGCAGCAGCTCGGACATCTCCAGCTCGGAGGTGAACACCGGGACCACCGGCACACCGCCCGGCTGTTCCAGCACGGGCAGCGATACCGCCGAGGGGTCGGTGGCGTCCTCCTCGCTCGCGTCGTCGGGCACGGGGATCAGCACATCACTGCTGGCGAGCATGTCCAGGGCCGCCGCGTCCTCGGCGTTCTCGGCGAGGACGTCCAGCGCCCGCTGGGCGAGGGTGGCGGTGTTGTCGTTCGCGGGTGTCTCCATGGCGCATTCCCTGGTCGCGGCGGTCGTGCGGGCCACCCGGGCAGGCCGGCCCGCGGTGCGGCCCTGGACGCGTACCCGATCACACCCGGCGCAACCGCCGGGGATAGGGGGAATCGGCGGTGCTCGTGTGCGGGATCCGTGTGAGCGGCCGGAAACCGGGGTTACCCGGTGGGCGGCTGCCCGGTGGGCGGGTCGCCGAGTGTCACGAGCGGGACAGGGAGAAGGAACCATGGACGGCAGTACGAGCGCACGGGACGTCGTGAACGCCATCAAGGACGTGGACTTCCCGGCGGGCAAGGAGGAGCTGGTCGAGGCGGCGAGCCGCGCCGGCGCTCCGCAGGAGGTGGTCAAGGCACTGCGCGGCATTCCGCCGGAGCAGTACGCCAACCGCGAGGAGGTGGCCCGGTCGGTGCGCGTCGCCCCCGACTCGGATCTCGGGCTGAGCCCCGCACAGCGCGCCGAGCAGGCCAGGGAGGGCGGCCGGCACGGTCAGTCCCAGCACCTGCGCGAGGTCCCCAAGCCGCCGGTGCAGGAGGAACTGGAGCGCTGAGCGGGCCGCGCCCGCGGAGGTCCGGACGCCCGGAGGGCCGAGGGGGCGCCGGAGCCCCGCCGGCACGGACGCCGCCGAACGGGCGCGGGGGGAGGCCGCCGCACTTCGGCGCGGGGAGAAGGACCCGCGCCGGCGCGGGGGAAAGACGTCGCCGTGCCGGCCGCGGGGCGGAACCGGGCGGGCTCCCCGCGGTGCGCACGGAGAGCCCGGGGGAGCTCACTTCCGAACCCCTCTGCGTCTGGGTAACCACCGATCCGCCGCCGATGCGCACGGCCCCGGGCCGACCCGCTCAGCAACGGACCCGGCCTCGCTCAGCCCGCGCCGGGCCGCCCCGCTCGGCCCGGCCCGGCCCGCTCAGCCCGCGCCGGGCCCCCGCGCGGGCGGCACCGCCGCGGCCGTCGCGGGGGCGCCTGCCGGGCGGAACATCGGCAGGGTGCCGCTCAGGGCGAGCAGCCGTTCGCTCACCGGGCTCGCGGAGCGCACCACGACCGTCTTGCCCTGCGCCAGCGCCCGGTGCCGCAGGCTGATCAGGATGTTGAGGGCGGAGCAGTCGCAGAAGACGACCCCGCCCAGGTCGAGGTCGACCCCGGCGCCCGAGCGGGCCAGGGCCACGCGCAGCGCACGCTGGAATTCCTGGCCGGAGTCGAGGTCGAGTTCGCCGCGGACCGTGACGACCACCCGGTCGCCGGCCGGGCTGCTGTCGATCGCCGGCCGCGGCGCCGCGGGCGTGGCCGGCGCTCGGCCGCCGCCGTCCCGGGCGGCGCCGGCCCCGGGCGTGGACTGCGCACCGTACGCGGATTCCGCCATGACCGCCTCTCCTCAGAGCGCTCGTCCGTGGTCCGCTCCCAGGCTCACTCCCGCGTATGGAGAACGTCAAGATATACCGGAACCTTGGTTCCGGGTTTTGTATACACGAAAGGAACGCCCTAGTCTGGACGGCATGGGAGGAGCCCCTGAGCCGCATTCCGGGTGGACGTTCGTGACCAACCATGCCCGGGTGCTGGCCGCCATCGCGGACAACCACAACGCCCGGATCCGGGACATCGCAGCGCACTGCCGACTCACCGAGCGCGCCGTCCAGAAGATCATCGCCGACCTGGAACGGGACGGTTACCTCTCGCACACCCGGGAGGGGCGCTCGAACACCTACCGGATCGACCCCGGCAAGGTGCTGCGCCACCCGGCCGAGGCCGGGCTGACCGTGGCCTCCCTGCTGTCGCTGCTGGTGCACGCGGAGGCCGGCCGGCCGGCGCCGCCCGCCCCGCCCGCATAGGCGTACACCTGGGGTCCTTCCGGAGTGTCATCCCTGCTGCGGGGGCTCGCGGACCCAGCCGAGGGAGCGCTCGACGGCCCGCTTCCACGACTCGTACTCCCACTCCCGCCGGGCGGGGTCCATGTCCGGGAGCCACTGGGCGGCCCGGTGCCAGTTGCCGCGCAGCACCTCCATGTCCGGCCAGTAGCCGGAGGCGAGCCCGGCGGCGTAGGCGGCGCCCAGCGAGACCGTCTCGGACACCAGGGGCCGTACCACCGGCACGTCGAGCACGTCGGCCAGCATCTGCATCAGCAGGTTGTCCGAGGTCATGCCGCCGTCCACCTTGAGCTGCTTCAGGGCGAGCCCGGAGTCGGCGTTCATCGCGTCGACGACCTCGCGGGTCTGCCAGGCGGTGGCCTCCAGCACCGCCCGGGCGAGGTGCCCCTTGGTGATGTACGAGGTCAGGCCGACGATCACGCCCCGGGCGTCGCTGCGCCAGTGGGGGGCGAAGAGTCCGGAGAAGGCCGGGACGATGTAGCAGCCGCCGTTGTCCTCCACCGTGCGCGCCAGCGTCTCGATCTCGGGGGCGGAGTTGATCATGCCGAGCCGGTCGCGGAACCACTGCACCAGCGACCCCGTGACGGCCATCGGGCCCTCCAGGGCGTAGACCGTGGGCTGGTTGGCGATCTTGTAGGCGACCGTGGTGAGCAGCCCGTGCCGGGAGCGCACCAGGTCGGTGCCGGTGTTCATGACCAGGAAGCTGCCGGTGCCGTAGGTGCACTTGGCCTCGCCCGGTGAGAAGCAGGTCTGCCCGAACAGGGCGGCCTGCTGGTCGCCGAGGGCGGCGGTGATGCGCACGCCGGGGAGCAGGGTGCGGGCCTCGCCGTAGCTCTCGGCCGAGGAGCGGATCTCCGGGAGCAGCTCGCGCGGCACCCCGAAGAAGTCGAGCAGTTCCGGGTCCCAGGTGAGGGTGCGGATGTTGACGAGCATGGTGCGGCTGGCGTTGGTGGGGTCGGTGATGTGCAGTCCGCCGTCCGTGCCGCCGGTGAGGTTCCAGATCAGCCAGCTCTCGATGGTGCCGAACAGCACCTCGCCGTCCCGGGCGCGCTTCTCCAGGCCCTCCACGTGCTCGAACAGCCAGCGGATCCGGGGGGCTGAGAAGTAGGTGGAGGGCGGCAGGCCGCAGCGGTCGAGGAAGAACTCGTCCCCGGGCCGGTCCCTGAGCGCGTCGACGAGCGGGGCGGTGCGGGTGTCCTGCCAGACGATCGCCCGCCCGATCGGCTCGCCGGTACGGGGGTCCCACAGCACCGTCGTCTCACGCTGGTTGGCGATCCCGATGGCCGCGATGTGCCCGGCGTCGACGCCGGCGCCCGCCAGCGCCTCGGGCACGATGCGCTGCAGGTTGCGCCAGATCTCGACGGCGTCGTGCTCGACCCAGCCGGGGCGCGGGAAGTGCTGCTGGTGCTCGCGCTGGGCGACCGACACCAGCCGGCCCCGGTGGTCGAACAGGATGCATCGGGTGGACGTGGTGCCCTGGTCGATGGACATCACATACCGCTCAACCATGATCGGACCTGCCTTCCGGCGCGTCGCGCGGGCGGGGAACCTCAGAGGTCTACCAGCGGGCCGCCCCCAGATCCCGGGAGATCGCCCGTGCGGCCTCCCGCAGCAGGACGATCAGCGCGGGCACCGGCCGCCCCCGGGTGTCGCAGATCCGCTCGACGGGTCCGGACAGCCCGATGGCGCCCACGACCAGGCCGCCGTGCCCGCGGATCGGGGCGGCGATCCCGGCGTCCCCCATGCTCATCTCCTGCACCTCCGCACCCCAACCCAGCTCCCGGATCTCGGCGAGCGCCCGGTTGAGGTCCTCCGGAGCGACCAGGGTGTGCCGGGTGTACGCGGCGAGGCCCTCCTCCGGGCGCGGTTCGAGAGTGGCGGTGCCGTAGGCGAGCAGGACCTTGCCGAGGGAGGAGGCGTGCAGCGGCAGCAGCGCGCCGACGTCGAGGGTCTGCAGGGTGTCGTCCGGCCGGAAGACGTGGTGGATGACGAGGACCTGGCCCTCCAGCGGGGTGCCCAGCCGCACCGCCTCGCCGCTGCGGGCGGCGAGCGCGTCCGCCCAGTTGATGGAGCGCGAGCGCAGTTCGTTGACGTCGAGATAGCTGGTGCCCAGGTGCAGCAGCGCGGCGCCGAGCTGGTACTTTCCGGTGGCCTCGTCCTGCTCGACGAAGTCCACGTGCTGCAGTGTGCGTAGGATGCCGTGGGCGGTGCCCTTGGCCAGCCCGAGGGACGACGCCACCTCGCCCAGGCCCAGCCTGCGGGGACCGCCGGCGAGCAGGCGCAGGATCGCCGCCGCTCGCTCGATGGACTGGACGGGTCCGGCCATGGACAAATCTTAGCCCGATTTGTCCTGATGGGGACTGGCGTTCGGCAATGCCGACCGGGATTCATTGACCCCCGGTGCATTCGTTCCATAGCGTCCCGTGTTGCGCCATTGCCGCGCCCAAGCCGCCCGGAGGAGGAGGGGCACATGACCCTAGCGCCGCTCGACGCAGCGCCTCGCACGGAAGCCGCCCACGGCTTTCCGCTGCCCCACGCCCCTGGGGGCGTCTCCGCCGTGCGCCGCCGCGTCAGCGCGGTGCTCTGCGACTGGAACCTGCCCGCCGAGGCCGCCGACGACGTCCTGCTGGTGGTCTCCGAGCTGGTCACCAACGCGCTCGTGCACGCCCGGCCGCCCGCCGTCCTGCACCTGTGGCGGGTCCCGGCCGACGGCTGCGCCGTGGTGCGCGTGGAGGTCACCGACCAGGGCGCCGCGGTCCTCCCCGGGCCGTCCTCCTCGCCCGACCCGGACGAGCACGGCCGCGGCCTGGGCATCGTCAACGCGCTGTCCGCCCGCTGCGGCGTACGGCGCGACCCCGGTGGCACGAGCCGGTGGGCGGAGGTCCTCGCAGGCTGAGCCGCTCCCGCCCGTCCCCTCCCCTTCCCCCAGCCGGCCGGACCACGAGCACGCAGGCCGCGGGTCGGCCGACGCGAGGCAGTCAGGTCCGTATGTCTTGACATGAATACGGTGCGGCCCGCAAGGTGAGCCGCAGGGTGCGGACCGGAGGGCGCGGAGGGCAGGTCATGGTGAACACGCTGGGTGTCGCCGTCGTGGGTTTCGGCTGGATGGGACGGGTGCACACCCAGGCGTACGCCCGGGTGCCGCACCACTTCCCCGGGCTGCCGGTGCGCCCGCGCCTGGTGGCGGTCGCCGACGAGGTGCCCGGACGGGCCGAGGAGGCCGCCGGGCGGTACGGCTTCGAGACCGCGACCCGCGACTGGCGGGACATCGCCGCCGACCCCCGGGTGGAGGCCGTCAGCGTCACGGCGCCGAACTTCCTGCACCGCGAGATCGGCGTCGCCATGGCCGAGGCCGGCAAGCACCTGTGGATCGAGAAGCCCGTGGGCCTGACCGCCGGGGACGCCCGCGCGGTCGCCGACGCCGCCGCCAAGGCGGGTGTGCGCGGCACGGTCGGCTTCAACTACCGCAACGCGCCCGCCGTCGCCGCCGCGCGGGAGATGATCGCCGCCGGGGAGATCGGCACGGTCACCCATGTCCGCATCCGTCTGTTCAGCGACTACGCCGCCCACCCCGACCGCGCCCTGACCTGGCGGTACGAGCGGGAGCGCGGCGGCAGCGGAGTGCTGGGGGACCTCGCCTCGCACGGGGTGGACCTGGCCCGCCATCTGCTCGGCGAGATCGTCTCCCTGGCCGCCGACACCGCCGTGTTCGTGCCCGAACGGGCCCGGCCGGCCGGCGCCACCGCCGGTCACGCCCGCGCCGCGGGCGGCGAGCGCGGCCCCGTGGAGAACGAGGACTACGTCAACTGCCTGCTGCGCTTCGCCTCCGGGGCCCGCGGAGTGCTGGAGGCCTGCCGGGTCTCGGTCGGCGAGCAGAACAGCTACGGCTTCGAGATCCACGGCACGAAGGGCGCCCTCTTCTGGGACTTCCGCCGGATGGGAGAGCTCGGCGTCAGCCGCGGCACCGCGTACCAGGACCAGCCGGTCGCCACCGTGTACGTGGGGCCGGGCCACGGCGAGTACGCGGCCTTCCAGCCGGGCGCGGCCAACGCCATGGGCTACGACGACCTGAAGGTCGTCGAGGCCTGCCACTTCCTGCGCTCCGTCACCGAGGGCACGGCGCACGGCGCGACCCTGGAGGACGCCGTGGCCGCCGCGCGGATCCTGGACGCGATGGCGCGCTCCGCCGCCGGGCGCGGGTGGGTGAGCCCGGCGTGAGGCGCTGAGCCCGGCGTGCGGTGCCGCGCCCCTCGGCGTGCGGTCCCGCACCCCTCGGCGTGCGCGACCGGCGGGGAGCTGGTGTGCTGGGGCGGGGGTGACGTACCCGTCCCGGGAGAGAACAGATGACCAGCTACAAAGTCGCTCAGGTGACCACTGCCGGCGGCCCGTTCGGGATCGCCGAGCGCGAGGTTCCGGAGCCGGGCCCCGGCCATGTGCGGATCGCGGTGGAGGCGTGCGGGATCTGCCACAGCGACGTCCTCTTCGTGGAGGCCGGGGTGCCGGGCATCCGGTTCCCGGTGGTCCCGGGCCACGAGATCGCCGGGCGGATCGAGGAGCTCGGCGAGGGGACGCAGGAGCGCGGGTGGCAGGTGGGCGACCGGGTCGCGGTGGGCTGGTTCGGCGGCAGCTGCGGCCACTGCGTGCCCTGCCGGCGCGGCGACTTCATCGTGTGCGACAGCCTGAAGGTCCCCGGCTGGACGTACGACGGCGGCTTCGCCGAGCGGACGGTGGTCCCCGTCGACGCGCTGGCCCGCGTCCCCGACGCCCTCGCGGCGAGCGACGCGGGGCCCATGGCGTGCGCGGGCGTGACCGTGTTCAACGGCCTGCGGCACAGCCCGGCCCGGCCGGGCGACCTGGTCGCCGTGCTCGGCATCGGCGGGCTCGGGCACCTCGGCGTGCAGTACGCGGCCGCCATGGGCTTCGAGACGGTGGCGATCGCCCGCGGTGCCGAGAAGGCCGACCTCGCCAAGCAGCTCGGCGCGCACCATTACGTGGACAGCACGGCGGGCACCCCCGTGTCGGAGGCGCTGCAGTCCCTGGGCGGCGCCAAGGCCGTCGTGGCCACCGCCGGCAGCTCGGAGGCGATCGCCACGACCGTGGACGGGCTGGCGCCCCGCGGGGAGCTGGTCGTCATCGGGGCGGCGGCCGAGCCCATGGAGATCAGCCCGGTCCAGCTGCTCATGAAGGGCAAGGTCGTCCGCGGCCACCCGTCCGGCACCTCGCGGGACGTGGAGGACACCATGGCGTTCAGCGCGCTGCACGGCATCCGTCCGATGACCGAGACCGTGCCGCTGGACCAGGCCGACGAGGCGTACCGCAAGATGCTCTCGGGCGCGGCCCGCTTCCGCATGGTCCTCACGACGACCTGACACGACGGCCCGACGGACCGGTACGGCGACCGTGGCCCCGGACCACGGACTCCCGGACCCGCGACGTCCGGCCCCCCACGGGCCACCCCGTCCCACGGCCGTCCGACCCCACCGGTTTCCCGTCCCTGGTCCCTCCCTCGGTCCACCGGTCCACCGGTCCACCGGTCAACGGCCGTCCGGGGCCACGGGCTTCCCGGACCACCGGCCATTCGACGCCACCGGCTCCCGGGTCCACGGCCACCCGATCCCCCGGACGAGCCGACGCGGAGACCGTCGGCCCGCGGGGCACCTCGGTGCCGGGCCGGAGGGTCGGGGCCGGATGGCCGGAACTGGGCGGCCGGGCCCGGCGCGGGCCGGACGGCCGCGGCCGGACGGCCGGCACCGGCTGCGGGCGCGCGGGCCTGCGTCCGGCGCGTGGCCGCACCGTGCGGCGGCGGGGTGTGCCCTCGGGTGTCAGGGGCGGGGGGTCAGGAAGCGGTCCAGGAGCTCGGTCAGTTCCTCCGGCTTCTCCAGCGGGATCTCGTGGCCCGCGTCGATGACGCGGACCTCCGCGTCCGGGTACGCCTTGGCCATCCGCAGCATCTGCCGCACCGGCAGCTGGATGTCGTGGTAGCCGTGCACCAGCAGGGTGGGCACCCGGATCTCGCCCACCCGGTCCAGCACGTCGAAGGCGCGCATGGCGGAGTAGCACGTCATCACGACCTCGCGCGGGGTGGCCGCCGAGGCCGCGATGTGGCGCCGGATCTCCTCACGCGGATAGCCGGGCGCGAAGGCGCGCTGGATGTTGGCGGCCACGAACAGCTTGAACGGCACCAGGGTGGACGCCGCCATCAGCAGCCCCCTGCCCCGGCTGTACGTCATCCGGCTGATGGAGCCGACCAGCACCAGGCGCTCCACCCGCTCCGGGTGGGCGAGGGCGATCGTCTGCGCGATCATGCCGCCCATCGAGTGCCCGACGAGCACGAACCGCTCGATCTTCAGATGGTCGAGGAGCGCGATCACGTCCCCGGCCGCCGCCTCGATCGTCCGCGACCCCGCGCCGCCGCTCTCCCCGTGCCCGCGCAGGTCGAGCCGGACGACCCGCCGCCCGGCGGAGAAGTGCTCCACCTGGTGGTCCCAGCGGTGCCGGTCGGCGGTCCAGCCGTGCACGAACACCAGGGGCACGCCGTCACCGTCGCGCGGCCCTTCGTCGTCGTACGTCAGCAGGGCGCCGTCGACTTCGAGCTGCGGCATGGGGCACCTCCGGGATGCGATCACATTACTGGCGAGTACGGTAGCGGTGGCGGGGCCGCGCGTCACCGCCGTTCGCCCAGGAATTCGAGGATGTGACCGAACACGTCGAGGGCGGCGCCCCGGCCGAGGAACGTGTCCAGGTGGCCGTAGCCGGGGATCTCGGTGTAGGTGACGTCCAGCTCCGGCAGACGGTGGGCCAGTACGTCGTGGCAGAGCTTCTGGGAGTCCAGCCACAGCCCGTTCTCGCTGCCCGACAGCAGCAGGACGGGGGTGTCGATGCGGCCGGCCGCGTCCAGGGCGTTGGGGGGCAGCGCCCGGTAGCGGTGGTCGGTGTCGTGCCAGCGGACCACGCTGCGGGCCAGCTCGATGCGGCGCAGATGGGGCAGGATCCACAGCGGCGCCGGGCCGAGCAGCTGGGCGAGCCGGTCGTGGGTGGCCTCGGCGAGGTTCTCGTGCAGGAACAGCGAAGCGCCCGAGCCCCAGGCGGAGTTGTGCAGGATCTGGCAGGTGGGGTCCGGGCAGTGGGCGCCGCGGGAGGCCAGGGCGAACAGCGGCGTGTACTTCGACCACAGGCCCACCCGCCGGAAGTCGACCGGGATGTGGTCGACGCGGCCGCGCAGCAGCTCCCCCGCCACCGACATGCGCAGCGAGGTGCGGCCCGCGAGCTTCGGCGTGAGGAACACCCCCTGGGACACCACGCCCGCCAGGCCCGGTACCAGCCCGGCCGCCATGCTCATGGACAGGGTGAGCGAGCCGATGCAGTGCGCCACCACGAACAGCGGGCGGTCGCCGATGCGTTCGCGGACGCGGGAGACCGCCGCGGGGATGTCGTACAGGGCCACGTCGTCGTAGGTGTAGCGGCCGCCGGTCTCGTTGTACGGCAGCCGGCAGCTGCCCCGCCAGTCCAGCAGCCAGGGTTCGTAGCCCTCGTCGAGCAGGACGTCGACCAGGTTGCGGGTCTCCGGCAGCAGGAACATGTCGGCGGAGGCGGTGTGCCCGTGCAGCAGCAGCACCGCCGGCCGGTCCTGCGCCGCCGGGCCGACGCGGGTGAGGCCGAGGCGCACCCCGTCGCCCGCCCGCAGCGGGATCTCCTCGACGGCCGCCGGGTCGAGGCGGTGGTGCAGGGGGCGCGGGGCGGCGGCCGTCCTGACCCGGCGCAGCGCCGGTCGGCCGGCCGTGTTGGTCCTGACGGTCCCGGCGGCGGTTCTGGCGGTCCCGGCGGTCCTGGAGTTCAGGAAGTTCATGGTCCGGAAGGTCATCGGTGCTGCTCCGTGGGGGTCTGGGTGCGGCGCAGGTCGAGGAGGTCGGCGGCGGCGCGGGCGAACGGGCCGAGCAGACCGCGGCCCATCTCCAGGCCGAACCAGGCGAGCCAGGCGAGTTTGGCGGCACGTTTCTCCCGGGCGGTCAGCCGCGGGTCCACCCGGATGCCGTCGATCTGGTCGCGGACGTAGGAGTCGGCGGGGACGACGACCTCGCCCAGGAGGCTCGCCGCCTCGCCCTGCCGGCCGATCTCCACCGTCAGGGCGCGGGTCTGCCGCCACACGTCGCGGCGGGCACGGGCGTGCTTGCGGCCCTCCAGCCACCACAGCCCGCCGTCGGCGTCACGCAACCGCAGCCGGTAGCGCAGGAGTTGGTGGGTCATGCCGTGCCGCTGCGGGATGCCCTCGTCGGGGCGGACCCAGATGTCGCCGTGCTCGACGGTCAGCGGCCGGGGGTGTACCGCGGCGCAGGTCACCTCGCCGGTGACGTCCACCCTGCGCTCCCTGACCAGCTGGTACATGCTCGCGATGGAGAGGGTCAACGCCATCGAGCAGGGGGTGTCGGCCGCGGCGCCCACCGGGCCGACGTGGCCCTCGGTGGTCTCGGTGAACCACAGATAGGGCTGGTCGTCCCGGTGCGGCAGGCGGGCCAGGCCGTCCTCGGCGAGCCGCTCCAAGGTCCTGAGCTGGGCCCGCGCGTCGTAGCGGGCCGCGGGCGGCAGGCCGAGCGCCTCCACCAGCGCGGCGGTGCGTGCGCCCTCCGCCGCAGGGCCCTGCAGGGTCGCCTCGCACAGTTTGAGGGCGGTGGGACTCTTCAGCACCCGGGTGAGGAAGGCGAGTTCGGGCACGGGTTCGGCCTCCAGGCGGGCCAGGGCGTCGGCGCGCCACTCGTCCCAGTCCTGGACGCGGACGTGCATGCCGCCGAGCGCCATGTCGCGGACCACGTCGTCGAGGGTGCTGGGCACACCGGTGAGGTGGTAGTCGTAGCCCCAGGCGTCGGGTTCGCAGACGGCGGCGACCGCGACCCGGCTGACCCAGTCGACGGGGGCCGCGTTCAGGTACCGGAAGGCGGGCACGGTGCGGAAGCGGCCGAAGGCCGACATCAGCCCGCTGCTGAGGTCCTGTGGGTTGTAGGACCCGGTCTTCGTGTGGCCGCCGATGCCGCCCGGGCGCAGCGCGGTGACCACCAGGCCGTGGTCGCGGGCCCGGCGCAGCGCCACCTCGGCGGCCCACTTGGACTGGTCGTAGCCGGAGATCAGCCGGTCGGCGTGGGCGAGCGGGTCGTCCTCGCCCATGGCGGTGATGCCGACCTCGTTGAAGACGGCGATCGAGGAGATGTGGTGCAGCGGCTTGGGCCGCCCGGTGGCGGCGAGTTCGGCGAGGGTGAGGGCGCCGAGGACGTTGCTCGCCCGCAGCGAGCGGTAGCCGCGCAGGAAGTCCACGGCGGCCGCCACGCCGACCACGCTGTCCAGTTCGTGGGCGAGGCTCCGCCACACGTCCTCCGGCAGACCGAGGCGCGGTTCGCGGAGGTCGCCGGGCAGCACGGTCACCCGGCGGCGCACCTCCGGGGACCACGGCAGCCGGTAGCGCTTGAGCGCCGCGCCGAGCCGGGCGACGGCCGCCTCCTCGTCGGCCGCGCGCACCAGGCAGTACACATGGGCGTCGCTGTGCCGCAGCAGGTCGAGCAGCATGTGCCCGCCGAGGAAGCCGGTGGCACCGGTGAGCAGCACCCGGCGCGGCGGGAGCGGCTCGGGCACGTCGGTGAAGGGCAGCCGGTCGGCCAGGGCCAGGTCGGCGAGGATCTGCTCCAGGTCCTCACGCCGGGCCCGCGCGTACGGGTCGCCGGCGGGCGCGGGCGGCGGGAGGACGGCGGCGACCGGCGGGGCGACCGCGGTTACTGGCTGGGCGACCGCGGTAACTGGCCGGGCGACCGCGGCGGAAGGCGGGGCGGCCTGCGGGTGCGCGGGCGGCTGTCCGGCCGCGGCGCCCTGGGAGGCGCCGGCCGCATCCGGGCCCGCGGGGGCCGCCGGGGCCTGCGGGCCTCGCGTCGCGGCCGGATGGCGTCGGGCGAGGCTGATGGGGCGCGCGTCGGCGAAGAACTCGTCCAGGTCGAACTCGACGCCCAGCTCGGCCTCGAGCTCCGCGACGAGCTCCACGGCGTGCACGGAGGTGCCCCCGGCGTCGAAGAAGTCGGCGTCGACCGCCAGCCGCCCGGCGGGCAGATGACGGCCCGCGGCGGCGGCGATCACCGCGGCCAGGCGTTCCACACCGGACTCGGTTGCGGAGCCGGGCCCGGCGGCGGGCTCCGGTACGGGGCCGAGTGCGGCGGCGGGCTCCGCCACCGGGCTGACCAGGACGGCGGGCTCCGGTACGGGCACGGACCCGGCCGCGGCTACGGGGCCGGGCGGCCCGCTCCCGGCACCCCCGGACTCCCCTCCCGGCCCGGTCCCGGCACCCGACTCCCCTCCCGGCCCGGTCCCGGCCGCGACGGCAGCAGCCGCCTCGGACGCAGGTCCGGACCCGGGCGCAGGCGCGGATGCGGGCGCCGGTATGAGCCCGGGTGCAGGACCGGCGGCCGGTACGGGGTCGGGGGCCGCCTCCGCGTCCGCCGCCCGGTCGGGCGGCGTTGCGGCGCCCCGCTGCCCTCCCGGCACGGGCTCCGCGCCGGCCCCCGGCCCAGGGTCGGAGCCGGCGCCGGTCGGGGTCGCGGGCGCGGCGCCGGCCTCCGGTGCGGGCGCGTCCGCGGGTTCGGGTCCGGGGGCCGTCCCGCGCTCCGGACCGGCGGCGGTCGGGGTCGGCCCGGTACCCGCTGCCGCGATCCTGGCCAGAAGGTCGGTGACGGTGAGTCCGCCACCGCCGCGCTCGATCGACTCGGCGGCCGCCCGCTGCCCGGTGTCCTCGTTCATGTCACGCATCAGTGCCCTTCACGATGTGCCTCGTCGTCCTTTCCGTCTCCGTCACGGCCCTCACACCCGTCACCGCCGTTCCCGCTCCCGCTCCCGCTCCCGCTCCCAGGAGCGGAACGCCCGCAACCGGTCCGGCGTGGTGACGGCCTCCAGCCGCTCGTCGTCCGGGTCGCCCCCGCCGAGCGCGGCCAGCAGCCGCCGCGCCGGCGCGTTGCGCTCCGTGCGCTCCGCCGTCAGCCGCACCTCGGTGCAGCCCAGTTCCTCGGCCCGGCCGGCGAGCCAGGCCAGCAGGCGTTCCTCCACGCCCCGGCCCAGCGCCCGGCAGCTCAGCAGCCAGGCCAGTACGTCCAGCCGGTCCCCGTCCACGCGCAGGGCGAGCAGGCCGATCTGGCCGTAGTCGCCGAACCGGTCGCGCGCCGCGGCCGTCCACACCTCGCCCCGCTCCCGCCACCGGGCGACGTCCCCGCCGTCGGCCGAGCGGGCCCGCAGCGTGAACTGGTTGGTGCGGCGGACCAGTTGCTCGGCCCGCTGGACGTCGCCCCCGTCCAGGGCACGGATGTCGACCTCCAGCTCCAGTCCGGCGAGGAACTCCTCGAATCCGGCCCGTTCCCGGACCGCGTCCCGCTCGCGCTCCTGCTCGTAGAAGCGGGCGCGCAGCGCGTCCTCCGCGGTGGCCGCCGCGGGGACCAGCGGCCACAGCCGGCCGAGGAACTCCTCCATTCGGTCCGCCGGAGGGCAGGTCACCGACAGCACCCGCGGCAGCGCCGCGCGCATCCTCGCGATCTCGGCCGGGTTGTCGTCCAGGTACAGGAAGCCGTCCAGACCGAGGTTGAGGGTGCGGGCCGCCTCGGCGAGCCGGTCCGGCTTGGGGTTCCAGTCCGCCGACAGCACGCTGAAGTGCTCGGGCTTGAGCAGGCTGTCCGGGCGGTCGAGGACGGCCCGCACGGTCGCCTCGTCGTTGTTGCTGACCAGGACCAGCAGGGCGCCCGCCGCCCGCCACCGCAGCAGCCTGCGGGCGAGCAGGGCGCGCGGGCCGGTCAGGTCGACCGCCCCGGGACCGCTCTCGCCGGCCACCCCGCCCCACAGGGTCTCGTCGCCGTCGACGGCGATCGCCTTCGGCGCGGGGCGCAGCGCCGCCCGGACGACCTCGGCCACGCGCAGGGCCATCGCGGCCTGGAACGCCGGGGTGAAGGGGAGGTGGGCCAGCCGCTCGGTCCGTTCGTCGAAGCGCTCGCCGCCGGCGTGGTGCCGGTCCCAGTCGTCGGGCCCGAGGACCGCCACGCCGGGCACGTCCGCGAGTTCCGCGGCGATCTCGCGCTCCCATCGGGCGAGCCGCGCGGCCGTGCGCGCGGCCGGGGGGAAGCCGACGACCAGCGGTGTGCCGGAGCGTTCGGCCAGGGCCTTGACCGCGGCGGGGTAGGCGGCGCGCAGTTCGGCGAGCAGCGCGTCGTCCACCGGCCCGAACCGTTCCAGGTCGGCCGCCCTGACGAGCACCACGCCGGCCGCCGTCGCGGGGTCGGCGAAGACGCCGGCCGGGTCCTTCAGGCTCGCGAGCACCTGGTGGTACGGCGCCTCGGCCACCGTCCAGCGGACCTCCCCGGCGCCTTCGCCGACGGCGGCCTCGCACATCGGCGCCAGGTGACCGAGGGCGAAGGTGGCGGCGAGGGCCAGCGAGCGCCGCGGCGGGGCCTCGTCGGGCACGGACCCGGCGGACCCCTCGGGCACGGACGTCACGGCCGCCTCGGGAACGGCCGCCACGGCCCCCTCCGGAACGGCCGCCGCGAAGGCCCCGGACCCGGACACGGGTCCGGACCGCCCGGCTCCGGACGCCGATCCGGACCCTCCGGCCCCCGACGCGTGCCGTACGGGCACGCTCGGGTCCTCGGCCGTCTCGGCCAGCAGCCGCAGGAACTCCTCGCCCAGCGCCGCGGCGGCCTCCGCGTCCAGGATGTCCAGGTTGTGGTCGAGGCGGACGCGCCCCGCGTCCGGGGTCAGGGTGACCATCAGGTCGAGGTCGGAGTAGCCGGTGCCGGCCGGCAGCACCTCCAGCCGGGTGAGGCGGTGCGAGGAGCGCACGTAGTTGAAGTACACCTCGACCAGCGGCGCGCCCCGCCGGTGCAGCCCCTGCCGGGCCAGCGTGGCCAGGACGTCGGAGAACATGGCGCCCTTGGCGAGCACCCGCCGCAGCCTGCCGTCGGTGCGCCGCAGCACCTCGGCGGCCGGCTCGCCCGCCCGGGCCTCGGCCGGGAACGGCACCGGCACCCCGAAGAAGCCCACGGCGTCGTGGGCGTCCGCGTGGATACGGGTGTCCACGGGGACCGCGAGCACGAACCGCTCCCGCCCCCGCTTCTCGGCCAGCAGCGCGGTGAGCGTGCCGAGGCAGAACGCGGCGGGAGTGATCGCCAGGCGTCCGGCGGCCCGCGCCACCCGCTCGGTCAGCCCGTCGGGGATCGTCAGGGTGACGCTGCCCGCGCGGTAGGAGCGGGCGGCGGGGCGCGGACGGGTGAGTTCCAGGTCGAGCCGCTCACTGCCGTCGAAGGCGTCGCGCCATGCGGCGTCCGGTGCCTCGCCGCCCTGCTGGGCCTCGACGAGCAGCGCGATGTCGCGGTTGCTCACAGTGGCGTCGAGCGGGGTGCCGGACAGCTCGGTGTCGATCTCCGCCGCCACCAGCAGCAGGGACTGCAGGTCGCCGACCGCGTGGTGGGCGCCGAACACCAGGATCTGGCCCTGTTCGCCGCCGTCCACCAGCTCGAAGCGCCACAGCGGCGCCTCGGCCGGCTCGAAGGGCGGCTCCAGCAGGGCGCGCAGCCGCCCGGCCGGGTCCAGGACGTCGCCGTCCGCCCCGGCCGGGTCCGGGACGTCGCCGTCCGCCAGGGCCGGTGTCCAGCGCAGCACCGGCGCGGCGAGTTCCCGGACCACGCGCAGCCGCCGACCGCCTTCCTCGCCGCGGACGATGGCGGTGCGCAGGGCGGCGTGCCGGGCCACCATGCGGTCGAGGACGGCCGTGAGGTGCTCGCGGGTCACCGGCGTGGTGAGGCGGACCGCGAGGCCGATGGCGTGGGCGGCGGCCGGCATGTCCGGTCCGGCGCTGCGCAGCAGCCGTACGACGTCCCGGGTGGCCGGGTGGGTCTCGACGGCGGGCACCTCGGTGGCGGCCCGGTTCCCGGCCCGGTCCTCCCCCGGTGCGGCGGGCCGCTCGGGCAGGGCCTGGCCGAGGGCGCGGGCGAGGCCGCGGATGTCGGTGGCCGCGAACACGTCGGCGGCGGGCAGTTCGGCGCCCAGTTCGCGGGCGAAGGCGTTCCGCAGGCGTACCAGCATCAGGGAGTCCAGGCCGAGTTCCTTCAGGGCGGTGGTCGCCGAGGCGTCCACCGTGCCGCCGGAGACGTCGTCGACCCGCGCCCGCACGTACGCCTCGAGCCAGGCGGTCCGCTCCTCCCCGGACGCCGCTGCGAAGACCTTCTTGACGAGGTCGTCGGTCACGGCGGTGCCGGCCGGGGCGGTGACCAGGCCGGCGAGGATCGGGCGGGTGCGGACCGCGTCGGGCACGAGGCCGAGCACCTCCCGGTCCAGGGCGAGGGGCGCGAGCTGTCGGCGGGAGGTGCCCAGCACCCGTTCGAACAGCTCGCCGCCCTCCTGCGGGGTGAAGGCGACCAGGCCCGACCGGGAGGTCTCGGCGGCCCGGGCGCCGGACCCGGCCACCATGCCGACGCCGCTCCAGGCGCCCCAGTCCAGGCTGAGCGCGCGGCGGTCCGTGCGGGACAGGTGGTGCGCCCAGGCGTCCAGGAAGGCGTTCGCCGCGCAGTAGGGCGCCTGCCCGGCCGAGCCGAGCAGGCCGGCCGCGGAGGCGAACAGGATCAACGTCCCGGCCTCCGGGACCAGTTCGGTGAGCAGGGCGGTGCCCAGCACCTTGGGCGCGAGGACGCGCAGGACGCGGTCGGCGCTCAGCCGGGCCACCGTGGCGTCGTCGAGGACGCCGGCCGTGTGCACGACGGTGGTGATCGGCCCGGCCGCGCGGCGCACGGCGTCCAGGGCGGCCGTGAGGGCGGCGCGGTCGGAGACGTCCGCGCGGGCGAGGTGCACGCTCACGCCGCGCTGCTCCAGGCCTGCGATCCAGCGTGCGGCGTCCGCGTCCGGCGCGCCGCGGCCGAGCAGCGCCAGCCGGCGGGCGCCGCGGCGGACCAGCCGTTCGGCGACGATCCGTCCGAGGCCGCCCAGACCGCCGGTGATCAGGTGCACGCCGTCCGGGCCGGGCGCGCCGTCCCCGCCTTGCGTGCCGTCCGCGCCGGGCGCGCCGTCCGTGCCGGGCGCGCCGTCCGTGCCTTGCGTGCTGTCCGTGCCGTGGCCGCCGTCGTCGGGACGGGTGCGGGCCAGCCGGGGCACCAGGCGTCCCCCGGGGCGCAGGGCGACGAGCCGTTCGTCGTCCGCGTGCCGCAGCTGGGTCCACAGTTCCCCGGCGCCGCCCTCGGGCGGCAGGTCGATCAGGGTGGTGGCCAGTTCCGGGTACTCCTGGGCGACCGCGAGCCCGAAGCCCCAGGCCAGTGCCTGCTCGGGGTGGGCGACCCGGGTGCTTTCACCTGCTGCCTGGCTGCCGCGCGCCACCACGAACAGGCGCGGCGCCCGGCCGCGCGTCCCGTCGGCGAGGGCGCGCACCAGGTGCAGGGTGGTCAGGCAGCACAGCCGTGCCGCCTCCTCGGCGCGGTCGGTGCCCGCGGGACCGGTCAGTGGTGGGGCGTCCAGGGCGGACAGCTGGACGATCCGCTCGGGCGGGCCGTCCGGGAACGCCTCGGCCAGCAGCCGGGCGAGCTGAGCGGGGTCGGCGGTGTCGAGGACGTACCGGCCGGGTCCCTCGGCGGCGAAGTCGCCGCCCCGGCGGGCGAGGACGTGCGGCACCGCGGCGTCGCGCAGCCGCCCGGCGAGGCCGGCGGCCACCCCGGTGCCGTCGGCGAGGACGAGCCAGCTCCCCCGGCCGGGGGGCTCCTGCGCCCTGGGGCGCGGCTGCCAGCGGGTCTCGAACAGGGCGCCGTCCAGCGGTGAGAGCGCGGCGAGCCGGAACTCGTGCGCCTCGAGCACGAGCCGGTCGTGCTCGTCCCAGATCCGCAGGTCCAGGGTCGCGGTGTCGCCGTCGGCGGAGCGCAGCCGGCAGGTGACCCAGGCCGGGGCGGTCCGCAGCCCGGTGTACCGCAGCCGTCCGACGCCCGCGGGCACGAAGGCCCGGCCCTGCGGGGCGCCGGAGGGCAGGGCGGCCGTGTGGAAGGCGGCGTCGAGGACCGCGGGGTGCAGCAGGTGTCCGGCGGCGGGCCGGGCGGCGAGCCTGCCGAGGGCGGCGTCGTGGGTGCGGCGGCCCTCCACCAGCCCGCGGAAGGCGGGGCCGTACTCGATGCCGAGGGTGGCCAGCGCGGTGTAGACGGCCGGCGGGTCGGCCTCCTCGGTGCACCGCTCGCGCAGTGCGGCGGGCGTCAGGCCGTCCTCGTCGGCGGAGGGTGTGCCGTCCTGCGCCGCGGCGCCGGCGGGCGTGACGCGTCCGGTGGCGTGCCGCTCCCAGCGGGCGCCCCGTTCGCGGGCGGGCGCGGAGGCGACGGTGAAGCCGAGGGCGCCGTCGCCGGCGGGCCGCAGCACCAGTTGCAGTCGCACGGGCCGCTCCGTCTCCAGGCGCAGCGGCTGGACGAACCGTACGTCGTCCAGGCGGACTTCGCCGGTGCCGCCGACCGCCGTGGCGCCCTCCAGGGCCAGGTCGAGCAGGGCGGCGGCGGGCAGCCAGACCTCGCCGGCCACGCGGTGGTCGGCGAGTTCGGCGAAGCGGCCGTCCCGCAGGTCGATCTCGCTCTGGAAGGTGTGCACGCCGGGCTCGTCGCTGGACTCGACGTGCGTGCCGAGCAGCGGCGAGGTGCCCGCCGGGGCGGCGGGAGCGGGCGCGAGCCAGTGGCGTTCCCGGGCGAAGGCGTAGGTGGGCAGGTCGACGCGGCGGCCGCGCGGGAACGGCGCCGTCCAGTCGGGGTCGTGCCCCGCGCCGTACAACTCGCCCAGTGCGCGCAGCAGTACGCCGGGGCCGTCCTGCTGCCGGCGCAGTGAGCCGACGCCCACCGCGTCGACGCCGGCCGCGGCGGCCACCGCCTCGACGGAGGAGAGCAGGGACGGGTGCGGGCTGAGTTCGACGAAGTAGCGGTAGCCGTCGTCGAGCATCCGCCGGACGGTGTCCGCGAAGCGGACGGGCCGGCTGAGGTTGCCGTACCAGTAGGCGGCGTCCAGCCGGTCCCCGGTGACGGGTTCGGCCAGCACGGTCGAGTACAGCGGGGTGGGCGTGCGGGTGCCGCGGACGCCGGAGAGGTCCTCCAGCAGCCGGGCGCGCACCGGTTCCATCAGGGGGGTGTGCGAGGCGAACGGCGTCGACAGCCTGCGTACGGTGACGTTGCGCTCCTCCAGGCGGGCGCGCAGCGTGGCCAGCGCCTCGGCGTCGCCGGAGACGGCGGTGGAGCCGGCGCTGTTGACGGCGGCGACGAACAGCCGGCCGGTGTGCGGCGCGAGCAGCTCCTCCACCTCGGTGCGCGGCAGTTCGACGGAGACCATGCCGCCCTCGCCGACCAGCGGGACGACGGCGCGGGCGCGGGCGGTGACGACGGTCACGGCCTCCTCCAGGGTGAGGGCGCCGGCGCTGTGGGCGGCGGCGATCTCGCCCAGGCTGTGTCCGACGACGGCGTCCGGGGTGACGCCGAGCGACCGCCAGGCGGCGGCCAGCGCGGTGTTGACCGCGAACAGCACCGGCTGGAGGTACTCGGTCCGCTCCAGTGGCGAGAACTCCTCCGGCGCGCGCAGCACGTCAATCACCGACCAGCCGGTCTGCCGTCGTATCTCGGCGTCGACGCGGGTCAGCTCCCGGCGGAAGGCGTCGGAGCCGGACATGAGCTCCACGCCCATGCCGGGCCACTGGCCGCCGTGCCCGGCGAACACGAACGCCACCCGTCCGGTGCGATCCTCCCGGGGCGGAGCAAGCGTGGTCCGTCCGTCGGCGAAGCCGCGCAGCGCGGCCCGGAGTTCGTCCCGGCCGCCCGCGACGAACGCGGTCCGCCACTCGAAGTGGCCGCGGTGCCGGGCCAGGGTGTGGGCGATGTCGGGCAGGGCGGTGTCCTCGTTCGCGGTGAGGTGGCGGGCGAGGCGGGCGGCCTGTCCGCGCAGGGCCGCCTCGCTCCTGGCCGAGAGCACGAACAACCGCTCGCCCGGGCCGTGTCCGGGCCCGGCCGTGGGCGGGGTGCCGGAGTCGTCCGTGCCCCGGGGTTCGTCCCGGAGGTCGTGCGGGGCCTCCTCGACGATCACGTGGGCGTTGGTGCCGCTGATGCCGAACGCGCTGACGCCGGCCCGCCGGGGCCGCTCGCCGGCCGGCCAGTCCACGGCATCGTGCAGCAGCCGCAGCCCGCTGCCGTCCCAGTCGACGTGCCGGCTGGGGGTGGCCGCGTGCAGGGTGGCGGGGAGCCTGCCGTGCCGCAGCGACTCCACCACCTTGATCAGCCCGGCCACGCCCGAGGCCGCCTGCGTGTGGCCGAGGTTGGACTTGAGCGAGCCCAGGTACAGCGGCCGGTCCGCGGGGCGCGAGGCGCCGAACACCTGGGACAGGGCGTTCGCCTCGATGGGGTCGCCGAGCGTGGTGCCGGTGCCGTGCGCCTCCACGTAGTCGAGGTCCGCGGGTTCGAGGCCGGACAGCTCCAGCGCGCGCCGGACCACCTGCTCCTGGGCGGGTCCGTTGGGCGCGGACAGGCCCTGGCTGCGGCCGTCCTGGTTGACGGCCGTGCCGCGCAGCACCGCCAGCACCCGGTCGCCGTCGCGCCGGGCGTCGCCGAGCCGCTTCAGTACGACCATGCCGGCGCCCTCGGCCCAGATGGCGCCGTCGGCGTCGTCGGAGAACGAGCGGCAGCGACCGGTCGCGGACAGTCCGCGCAGCCGGCTGAACTCCACGAACGTCTGCGGGGTGACCATCAGTGTGACACCCCCGGCCAGGGCGAGGTCGCACTCGCCCGAGCGCAGCGCCTGCGCCGCCAGGTGCACCGCGACCAGCGAGGACGAGCAGGCGGTGTCGACGGTGAGGGCGGGTCCGTGCAGGCCGAGCGCGTAGGCGAGCCGGCCCGAGGCCACGCTGAGCGCCGAGCCGGTGCCGACGTATCCGTCGAGCTGGTCGAGCCGGGAGCCCGCCAGGTACTCGCTGCCGAACATGCCGACGTACACGCCGGTGGTGCTGCCCGCCAGCCGGGCGGGCACGATCCCGGCGCGCTCCAGGGCCTCCCACGTGGTCTCCAGCAGGAGCCGCTGCTGGGGGTCCATGGCCGCGGCCTCCTTCGGGGTGATGCCGAAGAACGCCGCGTCGAAGGACTCGATGTCGTCCAGGAAGCCGCCCTCCCGGGCGTAGGACTTGCCGGGCGCGTCGGGGTCGGGGTCGTAGAGCGCGGCCACGTCCCAGCGGCCCTCGGGGAACGGGCCGATGGCGTCCCGGCCCTCGGCGACCAGCCGCCACAGGTCCTCGGGACCGTGCACGCCGCCGGGCAGCCGGCAGGCCGTGGCGACGACGGCGACCGGCTCGTCCGCACGCGGCCCGGTGCCTCCGGCGGCCGGGGCGGGGAGGGGGGCGGGGGCGGGCCGGGCCGTCCGGTCGTGCGTCGCCAGTACGGTGGCCAGCAGGTGCCCGGCCAGCCGGGCCGGGGTGGGGTGGTCGAACAGCAGGGTCGCGGGCAGCCGGACGGCCAGCCGGGCGCCGATGCGGTTGCGCAGTTCGACGGCCGTCACCGAGTCCATGCCCAGCTCGCGCAGCGGCCGGTCGGGGCGGACCGGCTCCGTCGAGGCCAGGCCGAGGGCGCGGGCGGCCTCCTCGCGCACCAGGGCCAGGACGCGGTCGGCGCGTTCGGCCTCCGGCAGCCGGGCCAGCCGGTCCGCGAGGCCGTCGCCGCGGCTCGCGGCGGCGCGGGGCTCGGGCAGCAGCGACCGCCACAGCGCCGCGCCCGGCCCGCCCGCCGCAGCCGTGGTCTCGCGCACCCGGGGCAGGTCCCACAGCGCGGCGAGCACATGCGGTGCGCCCCGGCGCAGCGCCAGTCCGGCCAGGTCACGGCCCTGCTCGGGGCTGAGGGCGCGGTGGCCGTGGCGGGCCATGCGCGCCAGGTCGGCGTGGGCCGCGGCCAGGCCCTCGCCGGCCCAGGCGCCGTAGGAGACGGACACGGCGGGCAGGCCCGCCGCGCGGCGGTGGTGGGCGAGTTGGTCGAGGAAGGCGTTGGCGGCGGCGTAGTTGGCCTGGCCGGCGTTGCCGACGACCCCGGCGGCCGAGGAGACCAGGAGAAACAGGGTGAGCGGGGTGCCGGCGGTCAGCCGGTGCAGATGGGCGGCGCCGTCGGCCTTGGGGCGCAGCACCTCGGCGAGGCGTTCGGGCGTGAGTTCCGCGACCAGTGCGTCGGCCAGCACGCCGGCGCAGTGCACCACGCCCCGCAGTGGGAGTTCGTCGCCCACGCCGGCCAGCAGTCCGGCCACCGCCCGGGCGTCCGACACGTCGCAGGCGGCCACGTCGACCTGCGTGCCGAGGGCGGTGAGTTCGGCGGTGACCTCAGCGGCCCGCGGATCTGCGGGTCCCCGACGGGAGGTCAGCAACAGGCGCGGCACACCGCGTTCGGCGAGGAGACGGGCGATGTTCCGCCCGACCGCACCGAGCCCACCGGTGACCAGCACGGTGCCGTCGGTGGGGATGGGCGAGGGGTGGGGGGTGGGTGATGGGTCGGTGGTGGCGACCGGGTCGGTGGTGGGCGAGCGGTCGGTGGTGGGCGAGCGGTCGGTGGTGGCCACCGTGCCGGTTCTTGCCGATGGGCCGGTGGGCGCCGACGGCTCGGCGGTCGCCGCGGGACCAGTGGTCACCGCCTGGTCGGTCGTCACTGCCGGGTCGTTGGTCACGGGCGGGTCGGTGATTGCCGCCCGGTCGGTGATTGCCGCCGGGTCGGTGGGCGGCACCGGGTCGGTGGTCACCGCCGGGTCGGTGAT
>NZ_JBJDQT010000026.1:58044-130873 GCF_044903565.1 Streptomyces sp. NPDC004065
TGCCCGACAGGGCGGTGGTCGCCACCGGGCCGGTGGTGGCCGGGCCACTGGTCTCCGGCGGGTTCGTAGTGGCCGACGGGCCACTGGTCGCCACCGAGTCGGTGGGCGGCACCGGGTCGGTGGTCACCGCCGGGTCGGTGATGCCCGACAGGGCGGTGGTCGCCACCGGGCCGGTGGTGGCCGGGCCACTGGTCTCCGGCGGGTTCGTAGTGGCCGACGGGCCACTGGTCGCCACCGGGCCGTCGATGGCTGACGGGCCGTCGACGGCCGGCGGGCCGGTGACTGCCGACCGGCCGGTGCTCGCCGCCGGGTCGGTGGTGGCCGGGCCACTGGTCGCCGCCGGATCCACGGGAGCCGACGGGCCGGTGACTGCCGTCCGGTCAGTGCCCGCCGCCGGGTCGGTGGTGGCCGGGCGGGCGCGGGTCAGGCGGGGGGCGAGCAGCACGCCGTCCCTGAGGGCGGTTTCGGGCTCGTCCGGCCGGGCGAGGGCGTCGAGCAGGGCCGCCGTGGGATCGTCGGCGCCGTCCAGGTCGAGCAGGGTCAGCCCGAGGTCCGGGTGCTCGGCGCGGGCGGCCCGGGCCAGACCCCACAGCACCGACTGGGCGAGGGCCGGCACCGTGTCCCCGTCGCGGGCCGCGACCGCCCCGCGGGTGACCCAGAGGGTCCGCGCGGGCCGCTCGTCGTCGGCGATCAGCGACCGCAGCTCGGCCAGCGCCGCCTGGGCCAGCTCCAGGGCAGCGGCGGCCGGTTCGGCGTCCGCGGCCGGCCGCGGCCAGAACCGTGCCCGTACCCCGGCGGCGTCCGCCCCGTCCAGCCGTACGCCCGCCGCCTCCAGACCGCGCGCGGCGGCGGCGACCTGCGGCTCGGAGCGGTCGCCGGCCAGCACCCAGTGACCGCGCGCCTCGCCGGCGGGCCGTTCGGTCAGGGCCGTCCAGGCGATCTCGTACAGGTGCCGGGCGTTGCCGGAGGCGTCGGCGAGGTCCGCGGGGTCGGCGGCGCGCAGCCGTACGCCCTCGAGCCGGCCGGCCGGGAGGCCGTCGGCGTCCCACAGGGTGACGTCCACCACCAGGTCGGCGTCGGCCGGGTCCGTGGCGCCGGTCGAGTCGGCCATGCCCGTCGAGTCGGCCGCGCCGGTCGAGTCGGCCGCGCCGGTCGAGTCGGCCGCGCCGGTCGAGTCGGCCGCGCCGGTCCGCCGTATGGACGCGGTGAGTTCACCGGCGCCGGTGTCCGGCAGGACGCAGCGGCCGACGGCGACCGGCAGCCGCACCCGGCCGTCGCCGGCCTCGAGGACGGCGGCCGCGTGCAGGGCCGCGTCCAGCAGCGCCGGGTGGACGGGGTAGGACCCGGCGGTGTCGCGGGCGGCGGCGGGCAGCGCCAGCCGGGCCAGCACCTCGCCGTCACCGGCCGTCACCGCCTCCCGTACGCCCCGGAACGCGGGGCCGTAGCCGAGGCCGAGACCGGCCAGCCGCTCGTACGTCCCCGGGAGCCAGGCGGGTTCGGCCTGTTCGGGCCACGCCGGCGGCGGGCCGGCCGCCGCCGGGAGCGGGCCGGCCGCCGAGGCGGTGGCATGCAGGGTCCAGGCCGCGTCGGCCCCGTCGCGCGCCCGGCCGTGCACCGTCACCTCGGGGACGGGACCGGCGGTGACCACGTCGACGGACACCTCGACGGTGCCGGTGGCGGGCAGCACCAGTGGTGCGAGCAGCAGCAGGTCGGCGACGTCGGCCGGGTCGTCCGGCCGGGCCACGGCGAGCGCGGCGCGGCACAGTTCGAGCAGGGTGGTGCCCGACACCACGGTCCGGCCGAAGACGGTGTGGTCGGGCAGCCAGTCGGCGGTGGCCGTGGACCACTCGTTGCGGAAGGTCCACCGGGTCTCGTCGGCCGACCGCACCTGGATGCCCAGCAGCGGATGGGCGGCGCGGTCGAGGAAGCCGGGGGCGTGCGCGGCGGACTCGGTTCCGCTCCAGTGGCGTTCGGGCTCGAAGGCGTAGGTGGGCAGGTCCACGGGTGCGGCGGCCGGGACCAGGCGGCGCCAGTCGGGCGGCAGTCCGTGGACGTGGAGTTCGGCGGTGGCGCGGTCCAGGCACGCGGGGCCGTCCTCGTCGCGGCGCAGCGAGCCCACGGCCACCAGGTCGGCGTCGAGGTCCTCGCCGATCGTGTGCAGGGCGGTGAGCAGGGACGGGTGGGGGCTGAGTTCGACGAAGTGGCGGTGGCCGTCGG
The DNA here is from genome assembly GCF_044903565.1 of Streptomyces sp. NPDC004065. Lineage (NCBI taxonomy): Bacteria > Bacillati > Actinomycetota > Actinomycetes > Kitasatosporales > Streptomycetaceae > Streptomyces > Streptomyces sp. NPDC004065. Next base: position 60,262 of record NZ_JBJDQT010000026.1, read on the forward strand.
CCACCATGCGCTCGACGGCGGGCGCGAAGCGCACCGGTTCGCGGAGGTTGGCGTACCAGTAGTCGGCGTCCACCTCCCCGGTGACCGGCTCGCCGGTGACGGTGGAGTACCAGGTGACGGGCGTGGGAGTGGCGGTGACGCCGTCGAGTTCGTCGAGGACGGCCGCGCGGACCGGCTCGACCCGCGCGCTGTGGGAGGCGTAGTCGACGTCGAGCCTGCGGACGAAGACCTGTTCGCGGCCGAGTTCGTCGAGCAGGGCCGCCACCGCGGCGACGTCGCCGGCGACGACGGTGGAGCGGCCGCTGTTCACGGCGGCGACCGACACGTCACCGCCCAGTCGTTCGAGCCGGGCGGCGGTCTCGCTGTGCGGCAGGCCGACGACGGCCATGGCCCCGCTGCCGGACAGCCCCGTCAGGGCCTGGCTGCGGAGGGCGACCATGGCCGCGGCGTCGTTGAGGCCGAGCGCCCCGGCGACGCAGGCGGCGGCGACCTCGCCCTGGCTGTGCCCGATCACGGCGTCCGGGCGTATGCCGCGGGCCCGCCACACCGCGGCCAGGGACACCATCACGGCGAAGAGCACCGGCTGGACGACGTCCACCCGGTCCAGGGACGGCGCGCCCGCGTCGCCGCGCAGGACCGCCGCCGCCGACCAGCCGGTGAAGGGGCGCAACGCGGCGTCGCAGCGGTCGAGTTCGCCGGCGAACACCGGGTCGGCCGTGAGCAGGTCGCGGGCCATGCCGGGCCACTGGGCGCCCTGGCCGGGGAAGACGAAGGCGACCTTGCCGCGCGGCAGGACCGGCCGCGGGCCCACGGTGGTCCCCGCCGCGGGCTGCCCGCCGGCCGTCCCGATGCCGGGCTGCCCGCCGGCCGTCCCGGTGCCGGGCTGCTCGCCGGCCGTCCCGGTGCCGGAGTGCCGGTCGGCCGTCCCCGCGCCGGGCCGCCCGCCGACCGTCCCGATGCCGGAGGGCCGGTCGGCCGTCCCCGTCGTGCCGGGCCGCCCGTCGGCCAGGGCGCGCAGGGCGGTGAGGAGTTCGCCGCGGTGGGCCGCGCGGACGACGGCGCGGTGCTCGAAGTGGGTGCGGTGCAGCGCCAGCGTCGCGGCGACCGCGGGCAGGGGCAGGCCGGGGTCGGCGGCGAGGTGGTCGTGGAGGCGGCCGGCCTGCCGCCGCAGCGCGGGCAGGGTGCGGGCGGACAGCGGTACGAGGAGCGGGCCGCCCGGCGGTTCCTCCGGCGGTCCGGGCCGTACGGCGTCGTGCGGCTCCTCCTCCAGTACGTCGTGCGGCGCCTCCTCCAGTACGACGTGCGCGTTGGTGCCGCTGATCCCGAACGCGCTGACCCCCGCGCGGCGCGGCCGGTCCTCCGCGCGCGGCCACGGCCGCGGTTCGGTGTGCAGGCGCAGCCCGCTCCCCTCCCAGTCCACGTGCCCGGTGGGCGTCCCCGTGTGCAGGGTGGCCGGCATCCGCTCGTGCCGGAGGGCCAGTACGGTCTTGATGACACCGCCGATGCCGGCCGCGGCCTGGGTGTGGCCGATGCGGGACTTCAGCGAGCCCACGCCGAGCGGCCGGCCGGCCGGGCGGTCCGGTCCGAAGACGGCGGCCAGCGCGCGGGCCTCGATGGGGTCGCCGAGCCGGGTGCCCGTGCCGTGCGCCTCCACGTGGTCCAGGTCGGCGGGCTTCAGCCCGGCGGCCTCCAGGGCGGCGTGCAGCACCCGTTCCTGGGCGGGTCCGCTGGGGGCGCTCAGGCCCTGGCTGCGGCCGTCCTGGTTGACGGCGGAGCCCTTGACCACGGCGAGGACGCGGTCGCCGTCGCGGCGGGCGTCCGCGAGCCGCTTGAGCAGCACCATGCCGCAGCCCTCGGCCCACACCACGCCGTCGGCGTCCGCCGAGAACGGACGGCACGTGCCGGACGGCGACAGCCCGCGCAGTCTGCTGAACTCCACGTGCTGGCGCGGGGTGAGGAGCAGGGAGGCGCCGCCCGCCAGGGCGAGGTCGCACTCCCCGCCGGCCAGGGCCCGGACGGCCAGGTGCAGCGCGACCAGGGAGGACGAGCAGGCGGTGTCGACGGTGACGGCCGGGCCGTGCAGTCCGAGGGTGTAGGCGATGCGCCCGGAGGCCACGCTGGGGGCCGTGCCGGTGCCCACGTGCCCGTCGAGCCGGCCGAGCGGCGCGGAGGCGAGGTATCCGCCGTCGTACAGGCCGACGTAGACGCCGGTGGAGCTGCCGCGCAGCGTCGCGGGCACGATGCCCGCCCGCTCCAGCGTCTCCCAGGCGGTGCGCAGCAGCAGCCGCTGCTGCGGGTCCATGGCCGCGGCCTCGCGCGGGGAGATCCCGAAGAACGCGGCGTCGAAGCGGTCGATGCCGTCGAGGTAGCCCCCGCGCAGGGTGTAGGCCCTGCCGGTGGCCTCCGGGTCGGGGTCGAGCAGCCCGTCGGTGTCCCAGCGGCCCGCCGGTACGTCGGTGATGGCGTCCCGGTCCTCGGCGAGCAGCCGCCACAGCGCCTCGGGGCCGTCGGCGCCGCCCGGGTAGTGGCAGGCCATGGCGATGATCGCGACGTCCGCGCCGGCGTCGGACTCCGCCGGCCCGGACGCCGGGCGGAGGGCGGGTGCGGCCGGTGTGCCGGGGGCGGCCGGTGCGCCGGAGGCGGGATGTTCACCGGGGGCGGGATGTTCACCGGGGGCGGGATGTTCACCGGCGACGGCCCGCGCGAGTTCCGTGATCGTGGGGTGGTCGAAGACCAGGGAGGGGTCGACCGGACGGCCGGTGTACTCGGCGAGTTCCGTGGCGAGGCTCACCAACTGGCGTGAACCGAGGCCGAGTTCGGCAAGGGGACGGTCGGGGTCGACGGCCGGCGGGGCGAGCCCGGCGGCCCGGGCGACGGCTGCGGCCAGCCAGGCCCGCAGGTCCTCGGGCGCGGATGGGGAGGTCTCGGCGGGCTGCTTCGGGAACTCGTTCGCAGGCATGGGAAGGGCGTCCTCGAAAACGGTGGCTTCGGGCGTTCGGGCGGCCGCCCCACGACCGGCGGGGCGGTTCGGAGCGACGGGCGGGCCGGAGGGGCGGGCGGTGATCGTCGTGGGGTGCTCGGGCGGGCGGTGCTCGGACGGGGTGTGCGGTGGGGGTGTGCCGTGCCGGACCACGGCTCACCCGTGGGCGGCCGTCGGGCGGGGCCGTACGGAGGCGGTCGTGACACGAGGGCTTGGCGCGTGCGGTCCCCGCCCGGCCGTCACCGGCGCGCCCGCGGCGGGCCCGCGCGGACGGCCGGCGGACCGGCAAGGTCCCACGCCTGCGGCAACCGGCCGCCGGCGGACCGGCGTTCGGCCCCGCAGAGCACCGCCCCGCAGAGCACCGCCCCGCAGCCCCCTGCAGGCCGCCGCCCCGCGGACCGGAGCCGCACGGACCGCGCCCCGCGGACCGGAGCCCCGCAGACCTCCGCCCCCCGGACCGCGCCGGTGCCCCGGCGGTGTCACGGCGCGGTGGGTCCGCCGAGCACGGCGAGGGTGCCGTCGAGGTAGGCCGCCCTGGTGGCGCGGCGCTGGATCTTGCCGCTGGAGGTCTTGGGGATGGTGCCCGGGTGGACCAGCACGACGTCCCGTACGGCAAGGCCGTGCGCCTCCGCGAGCGCGCTGCGGACCTGGTCGTGGATCTTCTCGGCCTCGCCCGCCGCGTCCGGGGCGACCTCGGCGACGACCACGGGCCGCTCGCCGTCGGTGCCGTCGTCCACGGAGAACGCGGCGGTGCAGCCGGGCCGCAGCGCGGGGTGGGCCAGCTCGGCGGACAGTTCCAGGTCCTGCGGGTAGTGGTTGCGCCCGTCGATGACGAGGAGGTCCTTCAGACGGCCCGTGACGAAGAGTTCGCCGTCGCGCAGGAAGCCGAGGTCGCCGGTGCGCAGGAACCGGCCCTCACGGCCGGCGAGGACGGCCCGGAAGGTCTCGCGGGTGGCGAGGGCGTTGCGCCAGTAGCCCTTGGCGACGCTTGCCCCGGCGACCCAGATCTCGCCGGTCTCGCCCTCGGGCAGTTCCTCCTGCCGCTCGGGGTCGGCGATCACCACGGTCAGGCCCGGCCCGGGCCGGCCGCAGCCGACGGCCGCCGCGTCGGCGGTGCCCGCGTGCGGGCCGTCGCCGTCGGCCTCGAGCAGGGTGGGCGGGGTGTGCACGGAGCCGCCGGTGACCATCAGGGTGGCCTCGGCCAGGCCGTAGCAGGGGTAGAGGGCCTCGCGGCGGAAGCCGGCCGCGCCGAAGGTCTCGGCGAAGCGGCGCAGGGTGGCGGCGCGGACCGGCTCGGCGCCGTTGAAGGCGACCTTCCAGGAGCTCAGGTCCAGCCGGTCCAGCAGGTCGGGGGTGGCGTGCCTGAGGCACAGCTCGTAGGCGAAGTTGGGGGCGCCGGAGGTGTGCGGGCGGTAGCGGCTGACGGCGGTGAGCCAGCGTTCGGGGCGCTGCAGGAAGTGCAGCGGGGAGAAGAGGGTGGCGGTGACCCCGAGGTGGACGGTGTTGAGGACCGGCCCGATGAGCCCCATGTCGTGGTAGACGGGCAGCCAGCTGACGAACAGCTCGTGACCGTGTTCGGCGATGACGTCCGGGGTGTGGCCCATCCGCTCGGTGACGAGCCGTTCGTTGTCGAGCAGGTTGCCGTGGGTCACCATCACCCCGCGCGGGGCCGAGGTGGAGCCGGAGGTGTACTGGAGGAAGGCGACCGAGTCAGCGTCCAGGCCGGGTTCGCGCCAGGAGCCGGCGGCGTCGTCGGGTATGTCCTCGGTCACGACGCGTACGATGCCGTCGAGTTCGGGCAGGTCCCGCTCCAACTCCTCGAGCGCGCCGATGACTTCGCGGCCGCCGAGGATCACCCTGGCGTCCGCGTCGGCGATGAGGCGCTTCATGCGGGTCAGAGCGCGGTGGTTCTGCGACCGCCCCTGCGGGGGCACACCGGGCACGGCGACGACGCCGGCGGCCAGGCATCCCAGGAAGGCGCCGACGAACTCCACGCCGGGCGGGTACAGCAGCATGGCGCGGGAGCCGGCCAGGCCGCGCTCCTGCAGCCAGGCGGCCACGGCCCGGGCACGTCGGGCGAGCCGGCCGTAGGTGACTTCCTGGACCTCTCCGTCGCAGTCGCCAGTGACCAGATAGCGGTAGGCGATGCGATCGGGCTGTTGCGAAGCGTGTGCGGTCAGTGAATCGACCAGGGTACGAACCATGTGACGAGTCTCACCTGTCCGGAATGTCGGGCGAGGGAACTTGAGTTCGATGGCCGCGTGATGTGTACGCGCAGAAGCCGTGGCTCGGCCTGGCCCCCTTGCCAGACCGTCCGGTCTCGACCACCCGCCCGAGGAGTCACGGCGCCATGACCGCACGACTCCCCGCGCCCCCCGTTCAGCTTGCTACTAGCGAGTAGCACCTTAACAAGTCCCGTCGGCCGACGGGCCGGCCACGGGTAAACGCTGTGTGTCGAGCGGGAGTTGAACGGTCACCCACCATACGCCGCCAGGTTCGGTACCGCTTTCAAACGTTTGGCCGCCACGACGGACCGGGAACGACCCTCTTCACATTCCCTACACCTTTCGGTCACTTCCCCGTCACGACGCGTGTATGCTCCATGCGCTCCATCCGCACCACGAGGGGGGATCCTCATGCGCATACGCACCACGCTGGCCGTCGCCGCCGCGGCCGGAAGCCTCACCGTGCTCGCCACGGCCCCGGCGCAGGCCGCCGAGTACTCCTCCGCGCTGAAGCTGCGGGGTGTGCAGTACGACGCGCCCGGACGGGACTCCAACAGCTGCAGCAAGGGCAACACCCGCAACGAGTACCTGACGATCAAGAACTACTCCCGGTCCTCGACCGTCAACCTCAAGGGCTACGTCGTCAAGGACGCCGTCGGCAACAGGTTCCGGTTCTCCGCCGACCACTACCTCCAGCCCGGCGACTACGTGCGGCTGCGCGGCGGCCGGGGCACGGACTCCGACGCCGGCAACGTCGTCTACCGCCAGAACTGCAACTTCATCTGGAACAACGACAAGGACACCATCTACCTGTACAAGCCGTCCGGCGCCCGCGCCGACGTGCACGCGTACACCAAGTCCCGCAACGACCGGGACGGCAACGGGTACATCTCGTACCACGGCTGACCCGGTCGCACCCGCACCCGCACAGGGACCGGCCGCCGGGATGTCCCGGCGGCCGGTCCGCGTGTCCGGGGAAAATCCGGGGAAGGAGACGCCTCGGCCCTCCCGGCGGCTCAGTCCTCCCGGCGGCTCGGCCCTCCCGGCGGCTCAGTCCTCCCGGCGGCTCGGCCCTCCCGGCGGCTCAGTCCTCCGGCCGGGTGCGGCCGACCTCCGGCAGTTCGCCCTCCTGGGTCCGGATGTGCAGCACGTCGCCGATGAACAGGTCGTACACCAGCACGCCCACGACTCCGCCGATCAGCGGCCCGACGATCGGGATCCACCAGTAGTCGGTGAAGGCGCCTGGGAGACTGCCGGGCAGGGCGAGATCACCCCATCCCGCGAAGTAGGTGAACAGCCGCGGGCCGAAGTCCCGGGCGGGGTTGATGGCGTAGCCGGCGTTCACGCCGTAGGACATGCCGATCGCCGCCACCACGAAGCCGATCAGCAGCGGCCCCAGATTGGCCTGCACCGCGGTGTTGCGCAGGTCGATGAGCGCCACCACCAGCATGACGAGGAACGCGGTGCCCACGATCTGGTCCACCAGCGGCCCCCAGACCCCACCGTGGAAGTAGGGGGCGGGGAAGGTGGCGAAGATCGAGAACGAGGCGAGCGTGTGCCCGTGCGTCTTCGGACCCTTCATGGCGGCGTCGAAGGTGTTGATCGCGTCGTGGTACACGCCGTACACCAGGGCCGCGCCCGTGAAGGCGCCCACCAACTGCGCGAGCCAGTAGGGCCCCACCTTGGCCCACGGGAACTTGCGCCGCACCGCGAAGGCCAGCGTCACCGCCGGGTTGATGTGCGCGCCGCTGACGCCTCCGGCCACGTACACGCCGAAGACCACGGCGAAGGCCCAGCCCCAGCTGATCAGCAGCCAGTCGCCGGAGCTGATGAAGAACGTCGTGGGACCCGACGTGCGGCCCGAGCCGGGAAGCCCGGTGACCGCCACGGCGACCACGCCCGCGCCGAAGGCGATGAGGACGAAGGTCCCCAGGAACTCCGCCAGGCATTCGCCCCACAGACCTCCACGGCGCCTGAGACGGGAGGGTTTGATCAGAGGCGGGATTTCTACGGCCATATCGGCCCCCTCAACGAACGGTCCGGCCCATGGGCCGGCACAGCCCTGCTTCGGGCGGCCCCGCGTCACTGCGCAGTCGCGGCCCCGCGTCACTGCCAAGTCTGCGCGCCGGGCGGGGCGCGGGCCACTCGGCCGGACCCGGGCGCCCGGACGTGACGCCTCCGCACCCCCGCGCACACGGCGGACACACGGTGGACCGGCGGTGCGGGGCGCTCGCCCGCACTCGGCCCGGCGGACCGGCGGACCGGCGGACCGGCGGACCGGCGGACCGGCGGACCGGGCGGGGATCGCCCGCACGCGGCCCGGCGGAGCGGCCGGGGACCGACCGCTCCGGCCCCGCGAGCCACCTGGGCGTCCCGCGAAGCACGCACGCGGCGCGCCCGGGCGGCCGGGGCGCGGACCCGCTCCGGTCCTGGGCGGGTGAACCTCCATACGGGTGATCCCGCCGCCCCGCGGAGCGCCGCGCCAGGGCCGGGAACAGGCGGAACGGCGACCACCGCACCCCCACCGCCGCACCGGCCGGCGCCACGTCCGAGTGGCAGCCCCACGATCACCGCACAAGACTGATCCATGGTTTCGTGATCAGGCGAAAACGCACGGTCTCGGGGTCCGGCCACCGCTGGCCGCTGGTTTTCGACCTTTCCGCAGGGAGCTCACATGGTGGAGAAGTCTGCCGACATCCTGGTGCCCGAGCCGGACGAACTCTCGGTCACCAAAGACCGCGGCGCTCATCCGGCGACACCGGCCATGGAGGCGGAACTCGCCGCAATCCTGGCGGACGTGGTGCAGGCCGACGAGGTCGCGCCCGAAAGCCACTTCTTCACGGATCTCGGCGCCAATTCCCTCGTGATGGCACAGTTCTGCGCCCGGGTGCGGAAGCAGGCGGACCTGCCGTCGGTGTCCATGAAGGACATCTACCGCAACCCCACCCTGCGGGGTCTGGCTGCGGCCCTCGCCCAGACCGCTCCCCCGGCTCCCCCGGCGGACGGCGGCGCGCCGGCCGCGGCACCGCCCGCCGGTGAACCGGCGCCGGCCGCCCGCAGAGAGCCCGGGAAGACCTCCCACTTCGTGCTGTGCGGCACCGTGCAGGCCCTGATCTTCCTGGTCTATTCGACCGTCGTCGGAATGGCCACCGCCCGCGCCTACGAATGGGTCGCCGCCGGATCGGGCCTGGTCTCCATCTACGAGCGGTCGTTCGTGTGCGGCGGCGTCGGATTCGTCGCCGTCTGCGCTTTCCCGGTCGCGGTCAAATGGATTCTCGTCGGCCGGTGGAAATCCGCGGAATTCCCCGTCTGGAGCGCCGCCTATCTCCGCTTCTGGATCGTCAAGACGCTGCTGCACGCCAATCCCATGATCCTGTTCGTGGGCAATCCGCTGTACGTGATGTATCTGCGGGCCCTCGGCGCGCGGATCGGCAAGAACGTCACGATCCTCTCCCGCACCGTCCCGGTCTGCACGGACCTGCTCACCATCGGCTCCGGCACGGTGATCCGCAAGGACTCCTTCTTCCTCGGCTACCGGGCCCACGACGGGCGCATCCAGACGGGCGCCGTCACCCTCGGCCGGGACGTGTACATCGGTGAGAAGACCATCCTGGACATCGACACCGCGATGGGCGACGGCGCCCAGCTCGGCCACGCCTCCGCCCTGTACCGGGGCCGGCAGGTGCCGGCCGGCGAGCACTGGCACGGCTCCCCCGCCCAGCCCACGCAGACCGAGTACGTACGGGTGGCGCCGGCCCCGTGCGGCACGCTGCGCCGGACCGGTTTCGCGGTGACCTCGCTGCTCCAGCTGTTCCTGCTGTATCTGCCGCTGGCCATCGGCGGCACCTACATGCTCCTCGCCGAGGTCCCGGCGCTCAGCGAGCGCCTCACCGCGCAGACGGTCAACACGAACTTCGCCGAGTTCGCCGCGGACACGCTGCTGCTGGCGACCGCGCTGTTCTTCGGCGCCGTCGTCCTGGGCCTGGTCGCGCTGTTCACCCTGCCGCGCCTGCTGAGCCTGGCGGTCCGCCCCGACCGGGTCTATCCGCTCTACGGCTTCCACTACGCCGTGCACCGGCTGGTGGCCGCCCTGACCAACGTCCGCTTCTTCACCTGGCTGTGCGGCGACAGCTCCTACATCGTCCCCTATCTGCGCGGCCTCGGGTACGACCTGTCCCGGGTGGAGCAGACGGGCTCCAACTTCGGCACCGAGCTCCAGCACGAGACCCCGTACCTGGTGTCCGTCGGCAGCGGCACGATGGTGGCGGACGGGCTGTCCGTCATCAACGCCGACTTCTCCAGCACCTCGTTCCGGGTGAGCCGGGCCTCGATCGGGGCGCACAACTTCCTCGGCAACAACATCGCCTTCCCGGCCGGGGCCAGAACCGGCGAGAACTGCCTGCTGGCGACGAAGGTGATGGTCCCCCTCGACGGCGAGGTCCGCCAGGGCGTGGGCCTGCTGGGCTCGCCGTGCTTCGAGATCCCGCGCACCGTGGAGCGCGACACCCGGTTCGACCATCTGCGCACCGGCGACGAGCTGCGCCGCAGCCTGGCCGCGAAGAACCGCTACAACCTGCGCTCGATGACGCTGTTCCTGCTGCTGCGCTGGCTGCACGCCGTGGCCCTCACGGCGTTCGCCCTCGTCACGGCGGACCTGTACGGCGTGCTGGGGCATGTGGTGATCAGCGCCTATCTGGCCGTCACCATCGTCTTCACCGCCCTGTACTTCGCGCTGGTGGAGCGGGCCGTCGCCCTGTTCCGCCCGCTGCGCCCGAGGCTGTGCTCCATCTACGACCCGTACTTCTGGTGGCACGAACGCCTGTGGAAGGTGCCGGACCGGTACCTCGACGTCTTCAACGGCACCCCCTTCAAGAACCTGTTGTGGCGGCTGATGGGCGTGCGGATCGGCCGCAGGGTCTTCGACGACGGCTGCTACATCACCGAGCGCACGCTGACCACGATCGGCGACGACTGCACGCTCAACACGGGCAGCAAGGTGCAGTGCCACTCGCAGGAGGACGGCACCTTCAAGTCCGACCGCACCACGCTCGGCGACCGCTGCACGCTCGGCGTCGGCGCCCACGTCCACTACGGCGTGACGATGGGCGACGCGGCCGTCCTGGCACCCGATTCCTTCCTCATGAAGGGCGAGGAAGTCCCCCCGGACGCGGAATGGGGAGGAAACCCCGCCGCGCCGACGGCGAACTGAGGAGAGACGGTCGATGGGAGCGCTCGTGGCAGCGGACAGGGACTTTTGGGCCGATGTGCTCACCGCCGGCGGTTTCACCGCCGTCCCCCGGTGGGCTCCGGACCCGGCGCCGGGTGCGGCCGAGCACGAGGAGGAGGTGCCCGCCGACGTGGCGCAGGCGGTGCGCGACCTGGCGGCGGAGCTGGGGGTGCCGGTGAGTTCGGTGGTGCTGGCCGCCCACGCCAAGGTGCTGGCCGCGCTGTCCACCGAGCAGGAGGTGGTGACCGGTTACGCGGCCCAGGCCCCGGACGGCCCGCTGCCCTGCCGGCTGACCCTCGCGGCCCCCTCGTGGCGCGAACTCGTGCGGGCCGCCCGGCGTGTGGAGGCGGACCTGCTGACCCACCGGGACTTCGCCGTGGGCGGGCTGCGCCGGGAGCTCGGGCTGACCGGACCGGCGTACGAGGCCGTCCTCGACCCCGCGGACACCCTGGCGGAGCTGCCCGACGGAACGGTGCTGGCGGTCGGCTGGGCCGAGCGCGGCGGGCAGGCGGCGCTGCGGCTGCGGTACCGCACGGACGCACTGGACGCCGGGGCGGCCGCACGCGTCGCCGGCTACCACCTGACCGCGCTGACGCTGATGACCGCCGACCCGGACGCCGCCCACACCGGCCGCACCCTGCTGTCCCGCGAGGAGGTGCGCGAGCAGCTGGAGGCGCTGGCCGGACCGCACCGGGAACTTCCCCGTGCCCGGGCGCACCAGCTGTTCGAGCGGCGGGCGCGGGAGCATCCCGACGCCGTGGCCGCGGTGCACGGCGACCGTACCTGGACGTACGGGGAACTCAACGACCGCGCCAACCGGCTGGCCCGGGCGCTGCTGGCCCGCGGGCTGGGCCGGGAGGAGGTCGTGGCGGTGGTCACCGAGCGCGACCTGGACTGGCTGGCCGCGGTGCTCGCCGTGTTCAAGGCCGGGGGCGTCTATCTGCCGGTCGAGCCGCACTTCCCGGCCGGCCGGATCGGCGCGACCCTCACCCGCGCCGGATGCCGGCTGGTGCTGACCGAGCCCGGCAGCACCGGCACGCTGGACGAGGCGCTGGCCACCCTGGTGCCGGACGCCGAGAAGCTGCTGATCGGCGCCGCGTACGAGGAGGGCCACCCCGGCACCGACCCCGGGGTCGAGGTGACGGCGGACCAACTGGCCTACATCTACTTCACCTCGGGCTCCACCGGTGAGCCCAAGGGCGCGATGTGCGAGCACGCCGGCATGCTCAACCATCTGTACGCCAAGATCGACGACCTGGGCATCGGCCCGGACGCCGTGGTGGCGCAGACGGCCCCGCAGTGCTTCGACATCTCCCTGTGGCAGCTGCTGGCCGGGCTGCTCGTGGGCGGACGGACGCTGCTGGTCGAGCAGGACGCCATCACGGACGTGGAGCGGTTCGTCGACACGCTCGAGGGCGGCCGGGTCTGCGTGGCCCAGCTGGTGCCGTCGTACCTGGAGGTCGTGGTCTCCTACCTGGAGCAGCGGCCCCGCCGGCTGCCCCGTCTGGCCTGTGTGTCGGTGACCGGGGAGGCGCTCAAGCGGGAGCTGGTGCAGCGCTGGTTCGCCGTCCAGCCGGGTGTCGCGCTGGTCAACGCGTACGGGCTGACCGAGACCTCGGACGACACCAACCACGAGGTGATGCGGGCGGTCCCGGACCGGGTGCTGCTCGGACGGCCCGTCGGCAACGTGCGCGTCCACGTCGTGGACGAGCGGCTGGAGCTGGTGCCGCTCGGCGCCCCCGGACTGATCGCCTTCTCCGGGGTGTGCGTCGGGCGCGGGTACGTCAACGATCCCGAGCGGACCCGTGAGGCCTACCGCGAGGACCCGTTCCGGCCGGGTGAGCGGCTGTACCTGGGCGGGGACTGGGGGCGCTGGCACCCGGGCGGCAAGTTGGAGTTCCTGGGGCGCCGGGACGGCCAGGTCAAGATCCGCGGTTTCCGCATCGAGATCGGCGAGATCGAGAACACCCTGCTGCGGGTCCCCGGCGTGCGCGACGGCGCGGTCGTCGTCGCCGAACTGGCGGGCGGCAGCAAGCACTTGATCGCCTTCTACACCGGCCGGCGGCTGACGGCGCAGGAGTTGCGGGAGGCGCTGAGCGCCGCGCTGCCCGCGTACATGGTCCCCACGGCCTTCCACTGGCACGAGAGCCTGCCGCTGACCGCCAACGGCAAGATCGACCGCAAGGCGCTGACCGCGCTGGCCACCGGGGGCGGTGCCGCCGGGGACGCCCGCCCCGGCGCGGCGGCGGGTGCGGACGGCCGCCGCGGCGGCGCCGGCGCGGACGGGGAGCCCGGCGGCGGCGCCGAGCACCCGGATCCGCCGCGCACCCCGGCCGAGCGGAGACTGGCGGCGGCGTGGGCCGAACTGCTGGGTGTGCCCCCGCACTCGGTGGGCCGGTCCGACCACTTCTTCGACCGCGGCGGCACCTCGCTGTCCGCGGTGAAGCTCACCATCGCACTGGACCGGGCGGTGTCCCTGAAGGACATCACCCGCCACCCGGTGCTGGCCGACCTCGCCGCCCTCGTCGAGGGCGCCCGCCGGGACCGTCCGGAGCTGCTGCAGCCGCTGTCGGCCGCCGACGGGCCCGCCGGGCGCGTCCTGGTCTGCTTCCCCTACGCGGGCGGCAACGCGGTCAACTTCCGCCCGATGGCCGCCGCCCTCGCGGGCAGCGGGATCGCGGTGTACGCGGCGGACCTGCCCGGCCACGACCTGGCCCTCGCCGAGGAGCCGTTCGCACCGCTGTCCGAGGTGGTCGGCCAGGTGGTCGCCGAGATCACCGCCCGCCGCCCGCGCGGCGTCATGCTGTGGGGCCACTCCTCCGGCGCCGCGTACGCCGTGGAGACGGCGCGTCGGCTGCAACAGCGCGGAGTGACGACGGAACGGGTGTTCCTTGCGGCGCAGTTGCCCGGCACGGCGGAGGAACGCCTGGCCGCCGTACGGGAGCTGACGGAGCTGAGCAACGCGGAGATCGCCGCGCGGCTGAGCGCCGACAGCGGCTACACCGAGCTGGGCGAGCTCAACGCACGGCACGCCGAGCACATCGGCGCCGCCTACCGGCACGACTGCGTGTGCGCGCACCGCTACTTCGCCGACGTCCTGAAGAACCCGCCGGCGCACCGCCTGTCCGCCCCGGTCACCGTCGTGGCGGCGGCCGACGACCCGCACACGCCGTCGTTCCGCGGCCGCCACCGGGAGTGGCTGCGGCTGGCCGAACAGGTGGAACTGCACGAACTCGCCGACGGCGGCCACTACTTCCTGCGCACCCGCCCGGCCGAGGCGGCCGCGGCCGTGCTGAGCGCGGCCGGCGCGCCGGCGGCCCCTGCCCGCGCTCCCCGGCTGGCCTCCCCCTGACCGATCCGGCCGCGCGCCCGCGGCGCCGCGGCACGGCCGGCGCCGGGCGGGTGCCCGTAGACCGCGGCTCCCCCGCGACCCGAGCCTTTCCCGCTGTGACGAACGAGAGGAAACCCGAGATGTCGTTCTCGTCCCCGGCCTCGCTGCTGGAGGTGGACCTGCGGCCGGACCGGCCCCCGCTCCTGCACCTCGAGACCCCCGCCGATCCGGCCCGCTGGGCGGCCGAGCACCGCGAGGCCCTGCGCGCACAGGTCACCGAGCACGGCGCCGTGCTCGTACGCGGCCTGGGGCTGCGGGACGCGGACCAGGTCGGTTCGGTCTTCGCGGCCCTGGCCGGCACCCTGATGACCGAGCGTGAGGCCTTCGCCCCCCGAGAGCTGCACGGCCCGAGGGTGTACTCCTCCACCGCCTGGCCGGCCAACCAGCCCATGTGCATGCACCACGAGCTGAGCTACGCCCACGAGGTGCCCGGCCTGATGCTGTTCGCGTGCCTGACCGCGCCCGCCGAGGGCGGGGCGACCGCGCTCGCCGACGCCGAGGAGGTGCTGCGGGCGCTGCCCGCCGAGCTGAGCGAGCGGTTCGAGCGCGAGGGCTGGCTGCTCACCCGCAGCTACAACGACGAGATCGGGGCCTCGCTGGAGGAGTCGTTCGGCAGCGACGACCGGGAGACCGTGGAGAACTACTGCCGGGCGCACGCCATCGAGTTCGCCTGGGAGCCCGACGGCACCCTGCGCACCCGGCAGCGCCGCAGCGCCGTGGTGGACCACCCGGTGACCGGCCGGCGCTGCTGGTTCAACCAGATCGCCTTCCTCAACGAGTGGACGCTGGCGCCCGAGGTGCGCGAGTACCTGGTGGACGAGTACGGCCAGGACGGGCTGCCGTTCAACACCCGCTTCGGGGACGGCACGCCGATCGGCGAGGACGTCGTGGAGCTGCTCAACAGCACCTACGAGGCCCACACACGGCGCGAGCCCTGGCAGGACGGCGACGTCATGCTCGTCGACAACATCCGCACCGCGCACAGCCGGGAGCCCTTCACCGGCGAGCGCCAGGTGCTGGTCGCCATGGCCGAGCCGCAGCGCCCGGCCGACAACCGCCCGAGCTCGAAGGGGAACCGCCGATGAGACCCGTGACCTCCCCCGCCACCGGGACGGCGGGCTCCGGCGCCGCGCCCGTGCCGTCCTTCGCGGTGATCTCCGGCGCGCAGGTGCACCAGGCGCTCGCCGGACGCGAGAAGGAGCTCGTCGAACTGGTCGAGGCGACCTACCGGCTGCACGGAGCCGGGGAGACGGTCAATCCGCCGTCGTACTTCCTGCGCTTCCCCGACCGGCCCACGTCCCGGATCATCGCGCTGCCGGCCTCGGTGGGCGGGCAGGTGGCCGTGGACGGCCTGAAGTGGATCTCCAGCTTCCCGGAGAACGTGGCGGACGGTCTGCCCCGCGCCTCCGCGGTCCTCATTCTCAACGACCCCCGCACCGGGTACCCGTTCGCCTGCCTGGAGAGCTCCATCATCAGCGCCACCAGGACGGCGGCGTCCGCCGCGCTGGCCGCCGACTGGCTCACGCGCACCCGGACCCAGCCGACCAGGGTGGGCTTCTTCGGCACGGGCCTGATCGCCCGCTACATCCACACCTTCCTGGCCGGCACCGGCTGGACCTTCGACTCCGTCGGGGTGTACGACCTGTCCGCCGACAGCGCCGCCGGCTTCTGCGGCTACCTGCGGCAGTCGGGCGCGGCGGCGGACGCCGCCGACGTCACCGTGCACGACAGCCCCGAGGAGCTGATCCGCTCCAGCGACCTGGTGGTGTTCGCGACCGTGGCGGGCCGGCCGCACGTCACGGACCCGGCGCTGTTCGCGCACCACCCCGTGGTCCTGCACGTGTCGCTGCGCGACCTCGCTCCCGAGGTCCTGCTGGAGTCGGCCAACTTCGTCGACGACGTCGACCACTGCCTGAAGGCCGAGACCTCCCCCCACCTGGCCGAACAGCTCACCGGTGGCCGTGACTTCCTCGACGGCACCCTCGACGACGTCATGACGGGCCGGGTGGAGGTGCCGGCCGACCGCACGGTCGTCTTCTCGCCCTTCGGTCTGGGCGTCCTGGACCTCGCCGTCGGCAAGTACGTCCACGACGAGGTGGCCCGCACCGGAGACCTGCGCGTCGTCGACGACTTCTTCCACGAGCTGCGCCGGTACGGCTGACCGTCCCTTCCCCCCTCCCAGGCATCGGCATCGGCATCGGCATCAGGAGGTCAGCGTGCCCGTCATCTCCACTCCCTACGCCTTCAACGAAGGTCAGCTCTACGTCGACCTCCGGCCGGTGTTCGGGCACTCGCTCTACCTGAAGTGCGAGGGCTTCAACTTCGCCGGCTCCATCAAACTGAAGGCCGCGATAGAAATGGTGGAGACCGCGGAGCGGGACGGGCTGCTGAGGCCCGACTCGATCCTCATCGAGTCCTCCTCCGGCAACCTGGGCGTGGCGCTCAGCATGATCGCCGCCAGCAAGGGCTACCGGTTCCTGTGCGTGACGGACTCGCGCTGCAATCTGTCGACCCGGCTGCTGATGGAGGCGCTGGGCAGCGAGGTGCAGGTCATCGCGGACCTGGACGCCAACGGGGGCTTCCTCGGGGCGCGCATCGAGTACGTCCGCGCGCTGTGCGCCTCCGACGACCGGTACGTGTGGCTCAGCCAGTACACCAACCCGGGCAACTGGGGAGCCCACTACCGCAGGACGGCGCCGGAGATCGCCCATCAGTTCCCGCGGCTGGACGTGCTGTTCGTCGGCGCGGGCACCACCGGGACCCTGATGGGGTGCGCCCGCTACTTCCGCGAGTGGCACCGTTCGGTGCGCATCGTCGCCGTGGACACGGTCGGCTCGGTGGCCTTCGGCGGGGAGCCGGGCCGCCGGATGATCCCGGGCCTCGGGATGAGCATGCGCCCGCCGCTGCTCGACGAGTCGTACGTCGACGAGGTGATCCGGGTCGAGGAGGCGGACACCATCCGCGCCTGCCACCGGCTGGCCCGGCACGGGTTCCTGTTCGGCGGCTCCACCGGGACGGTGGTCAGCGGCGCGATGGAGTGGCTGGCGCGCCACGAACGGCCCGGCCTGACCGCCGTGGCCATCGCCCCGGACCTCGGCGAGCGCTACCTCGACACGATCTACCAGACGGCCTGGCTGGAGGACCTGTACGGCCACGACATCCTCGACACCGCGGACTCCGCGGACACCGCGTCCCGCTCCGGCCGGGAGACGGGCACGGACGGGGCCTCCAGGCCCGGGGTGCCCGCGGTCCCCCGCGGGGCGGAGCGGATGTCCCGGTCGCCGGGCCGCCGCAGAAAGCCGTGACGCACGGCGGGAAACCGTGCGGCCGGCATGGAACCTTTGATCACTTTCGGCCACGGCACCGCGGGCCGTGAGCGGATCACCGGGCTGCTCCGGGACGCCGGGGTCGCCTCGGTGGTGGACGTGCGCACCGCCCCGGGCAGCCGCCGCGACCCGGACCTGCTGCGGGACCGGCTGGCCGAGTGGATGCCGGCCGAGGGGTTCGCCTACCGGTGGGAACCGGCGCTGGGAGGGTTCCGCAGGCCCGCCCCGGACAGCCCCGACACGGTCTGGCGCAACGACTCCTTCCGCGGTTACGCCGGCCACACCCGCTCGCCGGAGTTCGTCGCCGCCATGGACCGCCTGCTGCGCGAGGCGGCGCGCACGCGCACGGCGGTGATGTGCGGCGAGACGGTCTGGTGGCGCTGCCATCGCCGTCTCATCGCCGACTTCGCCGTGCTCGCCCGCGAGGTGCCGGTCCTCCACCTCATGCACGACGGCCGGACGACGCCCCACACGCCCACCGCGGGCGTACGCCTGCGCGAGGACGGCCTCCTGGTCTACGACGGCCGCACGAACTGAGGTCGCGAACAACGCCCTCCGCGCCGGCTGCTGAGCCGCACAACGGCCGTGCCGAGGCAACGCGAGTGACTGTGCGCACTTGCGTGCACCCCTGTCCGCGCTCGTACGGTGACGAGCCATGTCAGCATGCGCGGAACGGCTACTCGACCGGCTCAGCACAAAGGTCCCTGTCCGCATCCGGCGCGAAACCGACCTGGCCTCTGCCTCCCCATCCCGCCACCGCAGTGCGAGCCGTCGCAGGGAGACTCGATGAACAGTCCGGTATTGATGTCCGATCCGCGGGTCGCCGCGGTCCCGGTGCGCGAGTGCGGGGAGCCGCTCGTCGACGTGCGTGACCACGGCTTGCGCGTCGATCTCCGCAGGCACGATCCGCTGGGCGCGTTCGCCCACGTCCGCGAGGGCGTCCTGGCCCGGCTGGAGCACGCCCGCTGGCTCCTGCCCGCCGGCACCGACCTTCTGTTCATCGAGGGCTACCGGCCGCCGGCCCTGCAGCAGCGCTACTTCACCGAGTACCGGGAGACGCTGGCCGCCGCTCACCCGGGTTGGACAGCTGAGCAGCTGCACCAGGCGGCCGGCCGGTACGTGTCGCCGCCGGAGATCGCGCCCCACTCCGCGGGCGCGGCCGTGGACGTCACCCTCGTCGACCGGGACGGGCAGGAACTCGACCTCGGCACCCGCGTCAATGCCTCCCCCGAGGAGAGCGACGGTGCCTGCTTCACTCACGCGCCGAACCTCGGCAATCGCGCGCGCCACCACCGCACGCTGCTGCTCAACGCCATGGAGAGGGCGGGTTTCACGAACTACGGAACCGAGTTCTGGCACTTCTCAGTGGCGGACCGGTACGGCGCGCTGATGCGGCAGGAGCCGCACGCGCGCTACGGCCCGATCGAACTGCCCTAGCCGCGCCAGGAGGCGACCGGGTCCGCCGCGGACACCAACACCAGGGCCAGGCGGCATGGTGGCGACACCATAGCTAACCCTCGAACTATGTTGCCCCGCCACATGTGCGCCTGATCTGGGGATTCCTACGGTGTGGCGACACGCAAACGTCCCCGTCGCAACCGCAGGAAGTGGTGCCGATGTCGTCGCCCG
Organism: Streptomyces sp. NPDC004065; assembly: GCF_044903565.1. NCBI lineage: Bacteria > Bacillati > Actinomycetota > Actinomycetes > Kitasatosporales > Streptomycetaceae > Streptomyces > Streptomyces sp. NPDC004065. Next base: position 79,040 of record NZ_JBJDQT010000026.1, read on the forward strand.
CAACCGCTCCACCAGCCCCGGACAACCTCAGGCGCATCGTCGCCGCGTCCCTCATCGGTACCACCATCGAGTGGTACGACTTCTTCCTGTACGGCTCGGCCGCCGCGCTCGTGTTCAACAAGCTGTTCTTTCCCGAGTCGGATCCGCTCGTGGGCACCCTGCTGTCGTTCCTGACGTACGCGGTCGGGTTCGCGGCGCGGCCGCTGGGGGCGCTGGTGTTCGGGCACTACGGCGACCGGCTGGGACGCAAGAAGCTGCTGGTGCTGAGCCTGCTGATGATGGGCGCCGCGACCTTCGCGATCGGGCTGCTGCCCACGCACGCCACCGTGGGGACCGCGGCTCCGGTGCTGCTCACCACGCTGCGCCTGGTGCAGGGCTTCGCGCTCGGGGGCGAGTGGGGCGGCGCCGTGCTGCTGGTCTCCGAGCACGGGGACGCCCGGCGGCGCGGCTTCTGGGCCTCGTGGCCGCAGACCGGTGCGCCGGCGGGCCAGTTGCTCGCCACCGGTGTGCTGTCGCTGCTCACCGCCGTGCTCTCCGACCAGGCCTTCGGCAGCTGGGGCTGGCGCATACCCTTCCTGCTGTCCGGGGTGCTCGTCGGCGTGGGTCTGTGGATTCGTCTCTCTGTCGACGAATCGCCGGTGTTCCGGCAGGCGCTGGCCCAGGCCGAGGCGCGCAAGGCCGAGGAGAAGGACGCCGCGGAGAGGCTCCCGCTGGTCTCCGTGCTGCGGCACCACTGGCGCGACGTGCTCGTCGCCATGGGCGCCCGCATGGCCGAGAACATCAGCTACTACGTCATCACCGCCTTCATCCTGGTGTACGCCACCACGTCCGCCGGCGTCTCCAAGCAGACCGCGCTCAACTCCGTGCTGATCGCCTCCGCCGTGCACTTCGCGGTCATCCCGGCCTGGGGCGCCCTGTCCGACCGGATCGGACGCCGCCCCGTGTACCTGCTGGGGGCGGCCGGGGTCGGCCTGTGGATGTTCCCGTTCTTCGCCCTCATCGACACCGGCGGCTTCGGCAGTCTCGTCCTCGCGGTCACCGTGGGCCTGGTGCTGCACGGCGCCATGTACGCCCCGCAGGCCGCCTTCTTCTCCGAGATGTTCGCCACCCGGATGCGCTACTCGGGCGCCTCCATCGGCGCCCAGTTCGCCTCGGTCGCCGCGGGCGCGCCCGCCCCGCTGATCGCCACCGCCCTGCTCTCCGAGTACGGAAGCTCCACCCCGATCTCGCTGTACGTGATCGCGGCGGCCCTGCTGACGCTGGTCGCGGTGGGTGCGGCCAAGGAGACGCGGCACCGGGACCTCGCCGCCGTACGGAGCCAGGAGGAGGACGCCGAGCCCGCCGCCGCCCGCACGGCCGGCGCGCGGACCGTCTGACCCCGCGGCCGGCCGGCCCCCGTACGCCCCGCGCGTACGGGGGTCAGTGCTGTCGTGGGGAGGCCAGCCGGTGCAGACGCAGGGCGAGCTGGATCTCCAGGGCGCGGGCCGGACTCTGCCAGTCGTCGCCGAGCAGGCGGCCCACCCGCTCCAGGCGCTGGGCCACGGTGTTGACGTGGACGTGCAGTTCGTCCTTGGTGCGGGCCGGGCTCATGGCGCAGGCGAAGTACGCCTCCAGGGTGCGTATGAGGTCCGTGCCGCGGCGCTCGTCGTAGGCGGCGACCAGGCCGATGGTGCGGTCGACGAAACCCGCGACGTCCCGGTCGCCGGCCAGCAGCAGACCGAGGAAGCCGAAGTCCTCGGCGGCGGCGCCGTCACCCGCCCGGCCGAGGAGCCGGAGGGCGTCGAGACAGCGTCGCGCCTCCTCGTAGGCCGCGGTGACGGCGTCGGGGTGGCCGGCCAGGTCCCGCACGGGGGCCGAGGCGCCGACGGTGACCGCCTCGTGCACGGCGGTGCCCAGGTGGCGGGCGGTTCTGCGGGCCAGTTCCGTGGCGCCGGCGCCGCCGCGCAGGGGCAGCAGCAGGACGGTGCCGCCGTCGCGCGCGGCGGCCAGTCCCTGCCGGGTGGCCGCCAGATGGGAGGCCGCGGCCCACAGCCGGCGGCGGGCGTCGGCCTCCTGGTCGGCGTCGGCGGCCGGGGCGTCGAGGCGGGCGGCGAGCACGACGTGCGCGGCGTCGAGGTCGGCGGACAGCCGGGCGGCGCGCTCGCGCAGCAGCCGCGGGTCGCGGTCCCGGGCGTCGAGGAGGTCGTCCAGCAGTTCGCCGCGGACCCGCTGCTCGGCCTCGGCGGCGGAACGCCTGGCGAGCAGGAGCAGGGAGGTGACCATCGCGGCGCGTTCCAGTGTGCGCTGGTCGACCGGGTCGAGGGCGCCCTGGCCGCGCAGTACGAGCGCGCCGAGCAGTTCGCCGCCGGCGGCGACCGCGGCGATCCAGTCGTCGCCGTGCCGTACGGCGTGGCCCTCGGCCCGGGACGCCTGCAGCGCCCCGGCCGGTGCGTCGGCGGCCTCGGCGAAGCCCACGGTGCCGTCGAGGACCTCGGAGACGGCCGCGGCCACGTCGTGGACGCCGCCGCCGCGCAGCACCAGTTCGGCGAGCCGGTCGTGGACCTCCGAGGCGCGTTCGATGACCGCGCTGCGGTCGCGGATGATCTCGTTGGCCCGCTCCAGGCCGGCCAGGGCCGAGCGGGTCTCGGTGAGCAGGTTGGCGCTGTCGATGGCGGACGCGGCCAGGGCGGCGAAGGAGCCGAGCAGGGCGATCTGCTCCCGTTCGAACACCCGGGCCCGGCGGTCGGCGGCGAACAGCACGCCGATGACGTGCGCGCCCAGCATGAGGGGGACGCCGAGGATGGCGACCAGGCCCTCGTCCTGCACGCCCGCGTCGATCGTGCCGGTGTGCTGGAAGCGGGCGTCCTGGAAGTAGTCGTCGGTGACGTAGGGGCGGGCCGTCTGCGCCACCAGACCGCCGAGCCCCTCCCCCATGCCCAGGCGCAGCTGCTGGAAGCGCGCCGCCACCGAGCCCTCGGTGACGCGCATGTAGGTGTCGCCACGCTCCGGGTCGTTCAGCGTGAGGTAGGCGACGTCCGTGCCGAGCAGCGAGCGGGCGCGCTGCACGATGGCCTGCAGCACGGAGTCGAGGTCCCTGAGGCCCGCCAGGTCGTGCGCCGTCTCGAAGAGCGCGGACAGTTCGGCCTCGCGGCGCCGGCGTCCCTCCAGTTCCGCGCGGACGCGCAGCGCCAGCAGCTTGGCGTGCTCCAGCGCCGCGATCCACTCGGCGGGCCGCCCCTCGGCGCGGGCGAGCAGCACGGGCCGCTCGTAGGCGGCGGCCGGCTCGCCGCGGGCCAGCAGTTCGAGGAAGGGCGCCCCGGCGGCGTCTCCCGGGACCCCGTGGGCGCCGTCGGCCGCCGCGCACGCTCCGCCCGTACCCCCGGGCAGGGTCCGGTCGGCGGGTGACGCGTCGGCGCCGGCCGGTGGCGTACCGGCGGCGCGGCCGGCCGGCGGACCGGGGTCCGCCGCGGTGCGGCCGGCGGCGAGGTGCAGGTGATCGCTGGACATGGTCACAGGATTCCCCATCGCCCGGCCGTGCGGTGAGCCCTGTGGAAAACCTCCGGACGGGCGGGCAGGTGAAGGCGGCCGGTCAGTGCGCGGTCCAGCCGCCGTCGACCACCAGCGAGGTACCGGTGACGAAGGACGCCTGCGGGCCGCACAGGTACGCCATGGCCTCCGCGACCTCCTCCGGTTCGATCAGCCGCTTGACGGCGCTGTCCTGCAACAGCACCTCGGACAGCACGCGCTCCTCGGGGACGCCGTGGGCCCGCGCCTGGTCGGCGAGCTGCCTCTCGACCAGCGGCGTGCGCACGTACCCGGGGTTGACGCAGTTGGACGTCACCCCGTGCGCGGCGCCCTCCAGGGCGGTGGTCTTGGACAGGCCCTCCAGGCCGTGCTTGGCCGCCACGTACGCCGATTTGTAGGCGGAGGCCCGCAGGCCGTGCACGGAGGAGATGTTGACGATCCGCCCCCACCGCTGCCCGTACATGTGCGGCAGGGCTCCGCGGATGAGGCGGAAGGGCGCCTCCAGCATCACCGTGAGCACAGTGTGGAAGACCTCGGGCGGGAACTCCTCGATGGGCCGGACCAGTTGCAGTCCGGCGTTGTTGACGAGGATGTCGGTGCCGGTCGCCGCCTGTTCGGCGGCGTCGAGGTCGGTGAGGTCCAGGACGTGCGGTTCCAGCGTGCCGCCGAGGCCACGGGAGTGCTCGGCGAGCGCGTCCAGGCCCGCCGCGTCCCGGTCGACGGCTCTGACCTTCGCGCCCGCCGCGGCCAGCCGCAGCGCGCAGGCGCGGCCGATACCGCTCGCGGCACCGGTCACGAGGGCGGTGCGACCGCCGAGGTCGAGCGAGGGGGTGTGGGGGCCCGGGAGGGCGCTGGGCGAGGTCATGTCCGCGAGCCTAGGCAGCGCACCTGCCAGACTACATGTGGTCTCAACCCATACTTCAGTCGACGCTCATAGGCGCGAACCATGTGGGTTCATCGGACAGGGCCCGTTTGATCCGCACGTAGTGCCGTTCGTCCATCTTCGGCAGCGCGTCCACCGGGTACCAGCCGACCTCGAGGGACTCGTCGTCGTTGACCCGGGCCTCGCCGCCGACGGCCCGGCAGCGCAGGGTGACGTCCATGAACTGGCAGATGTCCCCGTTGCCGAAAGTGACGGGACCGCCGGACTGCACCATCACGATCCGCTCGGGCACGCAGCGCACCGCGGTCTCCTCGTACACCTCCCGCACGGCGCACGCCGCCGGCTGCTCCCCGGGGTCCGGGATGCCGGAGATCAGCGCCCATTTGCGGTTGTCCGCGCGCCGGCCCAGCAGAACCCTGCCCTGGTCGTCGAAGACCACGGCGCTGACCCCCGGCAGCCACAGCAGCTGGTGGCCCGCGGAGGCGCGGAGGGTGCGGATGAAGTCAGGAGTGCCCATGGCCCCGACCCTAACGGGCCGGGGCCGTGACCAGGGAACGCGACCGGCCGCGCGGACCGGGCCGGCCGCTACGCCCGCGCGGCCCGCCGGCCGCGCAGGCCGGCCCCGACCGCCCAGCCCAGGCCGCCCGCCGCGACCAGCACCAGGGCGATCTCCGGCAGCACGCCCAGCTCGGTGGCGGGCGTCCGCGACGAGCGCAGCGGCACCTTCTGGACGAGGAAGTCCGGCACGAACATGCCGGTCCTCTGCGTGATACGGCCGTCGGGCATGATGATCGCGCTGACGCCGCTGGTCACCGGGACGGTCACGGTCCGGCTGTGCTCGACCGCGCGGATCCGGGACATCGCGAGCTGCTGGTAGGTCATCTCGCTGCGGTCGAAGGTCGCGTTGTTGCTGGGCACGGAGATCATCTGCGCGCCGTCGGTGACCGTGTCCCGCACGGCCCAGTCGAAGGCGGCCTCGTAGCAGGTGGCGAGGCCGATCCGGGTGCCGTCGACGTCGAACACGCCCGGCTCCGTGCCCCGGTCGAAGTCCTGCCGGACCATCGAGGTCCAGTCCTTGTTGACCGCTCCGAGCAGCGAGCGCAGCGGAAGGTACTCGCCGAACGGCTGGATCTGCCGCTTGTCGTAGGTCTGCGTGGGCCCCTGGACCGGGTCCCACAGGATCTGCTCGTTGAGCAGCTTCCCGTCGCGCTCCACGACGCCGCCGACGGAGACCGGCGCCCCGACCGCCCGGGCCGCCCGGTTGATGACCGCGCGCGCGTCGGCGTTGGCGAACGGGTCGATGTCGGAGGAGTTCTCCGGCCACAGCACGAAGTCGGGACGGGCCGCCTTGCCCGCCTTCACCGCCTCGGCCAGCCGCTCGGTCTCACGGGCGTGGTAGTCGAGCACGGCGCGCCGCTGGGCGTTGAACTCCAGGCCCGAGCGCGGCACGTTGCCCTGGATGAGCGCGACGGTCGCGGTGCCGTCCTCCGCCTTGTCGCTGACCAGGGGCCGGGCCGCCACGGCGCCCGCCACCGGGACGGCGACGCTCAGCAGCGCCGCGGCGGCGGCCGACCGCCGTATCGTGCGGGTGCGCCGCCCCTCCAGGGCCACCCGGACGGCCTCGTACAGGCCGAAGCCGCACAGGACGACCGCGAAACCCAGCACCGGGGTGCCGCCCACGGCGGCCAGCGGCAGGAAGACGCCGTCGGCCTGACCGAAAGCGATCTTGCCCCAGGGGAAGCCGCGGAAGGGCACGCGCGCGCGTGCCGCCTCGCCGGCGATCCACACCGCCGCCGCCCACACCGGCCAGGCGGGCAGCCTCGACACCGCCGCGATGCCGCACGCCACCAGGGCCACGAAGACCGCTTCCACCGCGACCAGCGCCAGCCACGGACCGGGCCCGACCTCCACGCCGGTCCACACCAGCAGCGGCAGCAGGAAGCCGAGGCCGAAGAGGTAGCCGAGACCGCAGGCCGCCTTCCAGCCGCGGCCGCGCAGCACCCGGGCCAGTACGGCGAAGGCGGGCAGCGCCAGCCACCACAGGGTGCGCGGCGGGAAGCTGACGTAGAGGAGCACGCCGGCGAGCGCCGCGGCGGCTGCGGGTACGAGCCGGACCAGCCGTGCGCTCCAGGGCGCGGGCGCGGACTGCGATGGCAGCCGGTCCGACTCGTCGACGGAAGTTGCGGTGACGGTCACCCCGGGAGTGTACGGCCGGTGCGTCGGGCCCGGACAGCGCGGCCGGCCGGGGTGAGAGCGGAGGGAGCGCGCCGCCGTGGCCCGGGGACCGTGCCTTCGGGCCCCGCCTGCCCCCGCCCCGCCTGCGGCCCCCCTGCGCCGTGCCTGTGGCCCCCTGCGCCGTGCCTGTGGCCCCCCTTGCGGTCTGCCGCCCGCCGCGCCGCTGCACTGCCGCCGCGCCCGCCGCCCGGCGTCAGGGGTTCGGGTTCGGCGACCGGCGACCGGGTCCCGGGCCAGGTCCGCGTCCGGGGTCCGGCGACCGGGTCCTGGGTCCCGTCCGGGTCCATGATCCGGGTCCGGGTCCGGGTCCGGGTCCGGGGCCCGGCGTCCAGCGACCGGCGTCCAGCAGCCGGGGTCCCGGGCCCGATCCGGGACCAGGGGCCGGCGACCGGCGTGCGGCGACCAGCGACCGGGCCCCGGGCCAGGTCCGGGTCCGGGTCCGGGTCCGGCGACCGGGCCCTGGGTCCAGGGTCCGGTCCGGGTCCAGGGTCCAGGGTCCGGGGCCCGATGCCGGGAAGCGTCGTTCGGCACGAGACGTCCACAATCCGGTTTCCAGCCGCTACGGTGTGCGGGGCTCCAGTCGTGCGGTCGCCTGCGGCGGCCGGAAGGCGGGGCGCTGGTACGGGTGCCGGGGGGCCACCGGGGTGCGGGGAGCGGGGAGCGATGGGTGCGGGCCACGAGGACGACGATGTCCGCGGACGGGGCGGGCGACGCGAGACGGGCAGACGACGCGAATCACGTGAACGGCGACAGACGAAACGTTTCTGATGCGGTCGGCGTGGCCGTACTGGGCGCGTGCGCGGCCTGGGCGCTGATCACCGGGGCGCTGCACGAGGGGCGCCCGGAAGGCGTACTGCTCGCCGTGCTGGCGGTGGCCGCCGGGTACGCCACGGGCCGGATCTGCGGGGCGCTGCTGCCGGTCGCCGCGCCGTGCGCCGGGGCGCTCGCGGGCCTCGGGCTCGCCGTGGCGGTGCCGGGGCTGGCCCCGGGACCGCAGTTCGCCGCCCCGCTGGGACACGCCGGTGCCACCGCCGGGGTGCTGACCCTGTCCGCGGGCGCCGCCTGCTGCGCCGCATGGGCCGCGTCCGCTCCGGTGCTGCGGTTCGCGCTGCGCGCGCTGGCCGTCGCGACCGCGGTCACCGCCGCCGTGCTCGGCTCCGGCGCGGGGGCCGTCTGCTGTGCGGTGGTCCTGCTGTGCTCGCTCGCCGCCGGCCGGATGCGCCGCCGCGGGCCGGGCATCGCCGGACTGGCCCTGGCCGCCGTGGTGGCCGGCGGGACCGGCTGGGCGGTCGCCGCGGGGGCGCTGCCGCCCGGGCCGGCCGAGGCCCTGGAGGGCCAGCTGACGCAGCACCGCGTCGAGCTGTGGCGGGACGCGGTGCGCCTGGCCCGCCAGAACGCCGCCCTCGGGGTCGGCCCCGGCCGCTTCGGCGAGTTCAGTGCGACCGCCGCGCAGTCGCTGCAGCCCGACGGCAAGCCGCACTCGGCGCTGTGGCAGCAGGCGGCCGAACAGGGACCCGCGGGCGTGGTGCTGCTGGCGGCCGCCTTCGCCTGGGTGCTGTACGCGCTGTGGCGCACCGCGCGGCCGACGCCGGTCGCCCTCACCGCCGGCGCGGCGCTGACGGCGCTCGCGGTGATCGCCGCGGTCGGCGACGCGCTGAGCTTCACCGCGGTGTCGGTCGGCGCGGGACTGCTGGCGGGCCTGGCCACCGCACGCCCGCTCGCCGACGAGCCCGGCCCGGTGGCATCCGAACCCTGGCCGGGGCGCGAACGGCCGGGACCGTGAGCACTCGCGGTCCCGCCCGGGGCACCGCGGGCCCCGCGGGCCGGTGACACCGCGCCGTCGGCGCTCAGGCCGCGCCCGGGCTCGGGGGGCGCAGCCGGTCCCTGATCACGCGGACGGCGGCCTCCGCGTTGTCGACCGTGATCGTGAACGTGTGACCGTCCCACAGACGCAGTACGACGCCCTCGCCGCGCCGTACCACCACCGCCGTGCCCTTCTCGGGGCGCCAGCGGTAGCCCCAGCCGCCCCACTGGCACGGGGTGACGTGGGGCGCGAACTCGGCGCCCGCGACATGGGCGAGCGGGATCCGGCGGCGCGGCAGGCCGATGTGGCCGCAGCGCACCTCCAGGTGCTCCTTGTCCACGCGCAGCGCCACGTGCACGAAGGCCAGGGTGCCGAAGAGGACGAGCAGTCCGGCCGCGATGCAGCCCACCACGGACATCACGAGCGGGGCGGTGCCGGAGCTCCAGGCCGAGTCGACGGCCAGCTCCACACCGAGCGCCATGCAGGCGGCGCCCGCCAGTGCCAGCAGCCACTGGACCCGGTTGGTGGCGCGTCCGGTCCAGACGTCGGGGTGCGTGCCGTTCTCGCGGCGGGGGTGCTCCCTCATAGCAGTGAGGTTACTCAGGTTTCGCCGCGCGGGGAGCGCGCTGCACCCGGCGGTGCCCCGCGCGGCGCGTCCGGGTGCCGGACGGTACCGGGCCGGGCGGCCACACGGCCGGGCATGTCCCTGCCGGGCGGCCGAGCGGCTCGGAGCCCGGCCACCGGCCGGTACAGCAGCGGCCGAGCACGTGCGGCCCGGCCGCCGAGCGGCGGATCCGCATCCCGGAGCAGCCGCCGGGCGGTGGATCCGTGCGCCCCGGAGCGGCCACGGGGGCGGCGGACCGGAGTCGGCGGACCGGAGTCGGCGGACCGGGGTCAGCGGACCGGGGTCAGCGCCTGGAGGAGGCGGCCTTCCTCGTAGGCCAGGGCGGTCGCGGGCAGTTCGGCCACGCGTCCGCTGAGGATCACCGTCAGCGTGGTGTCGGCCGCGGCCTGCGGAGCGGGGCCGGCACCGATCCTGCGCAGCGCCTGGGCGGCGACCGCGCCGGCGGAGCCGTGCAGCATGAGCGGCGGGAGACCGGGCTGCTGCACGGCCGCGCGGATGCGCTCGGCGACCAGCTCGTAGTTGGTGCAGCCGAGGACGACGGTCGTCACGTCGCCGGGCGTGCGCGCGGCCGCCGCGGCGACCGCCGCCTCGACGGCCGTCTCGTCGGCGTGGTGCACCGCGTCGGCCAGCCCGGGGCAGGGCACCTCGGTGACGTCCACGCCGTCGGCGAACCGCTCGATCAGATCGTGCTGGTAGGCGCTTCCGGTGGTGGCCGGCGTCGCCCAGATGGCGACGGGCCCGCCCCCGGCGGCGGCCGGCTTGATCGCCGGGACGGTGCCGATGACGGGCAGGTCGGGTTCCAGGCGGGCACGCAGTGCGGGCAGGGCGTGCACGGACGCGGTGTTGCAGGCCACGATCAGGACGTCCGGCTCGTGCGCGGCGGCGGCCTCGGCCACGGCCAGGGCGCGCTCGGTGATGTCCTCGGGAGTCCGCGGCCCCCACGGCATGCCGTCCGGGTCCCAGGAGAGCACGAGGTCGGCGTCGGGCCGCAGACGGCGCATCGCGGCAGCGGCGGGCAGCAGGCCGAGTCCGGAGTCCATGAGCGCGATCTTCACCCGGCCACGATAGACGATGCCTCCCGGCGGGCCGTCCGGGTGGTGCAGACTGCGCGGGTGAGCGCGATCGTGTGGACCGCCGTGGGATCACTCGCCGCCTGGCTGTGGCTGCTGCTCGGCCAGGGCTTCTTCTGGCGTACGGACGTCAGGCTGCCGCCGGCGGAGGAGCCGGCCGACGGCGACTGGCCGGCGGTGTGCGTCGTGGTGCCCGCCCGCGACGAGGCGGCCGTCCTGCCCCGGAGCCTGCCGACGCTGCTGGCGCAGGACTACCCGGGGCGGGCGGAGGTCGTCCTGGTGGACGACGGCAGCCGCGACGGCACCGGGGAGCTGGCCCGCGAGCTGGCCGGGCGCACGGGCGGGCTGCCCCTGACCGTGGACGCGCCGGGCGAGCCGCCCGCCGGGTGGACGGGCAAGCTGTGGGCCGTGCGGCACGGCATCGGCCTGGCACGCGCGCGTGCCCCCGAGTACCTGCTGCTGACGGACGCGGACATCGCGCACGCCCCCGACAGCCTGCGCCGCCTGGTGGCGGCCGCGCGCACCGGGGGTTTCGACCTCGTCTCGCAGATGGCCCGGCTGCGGGTGGCGAGCCCGTGGGAGCGGCTCGTGGTGCCGGCGTTCGTCTACTTCTTCGCGCAGCTGTATCCCTTCCGCCGGATCGGCCGGCGCGGCACGCGGACGGCGGCGGCCGCGGGCGGCTGTGTGCTGCTGCGCACCGAGGCGGCCGAGCGGGCACGCGTGCCGGAGGCGATCCGGCACGCGGTGATCGACGACGTGGCCCTCGCCCGGGCGGTCAAGGGCGCCGGCGGCCACATCTGGCTGGGACTGGCCGAGCGGGTGGACAGCGTGCGCCCCTATCCGCGGCTGCACGACCTGTGGCGGATGGTCTCGCGCAGCGCGTACGCGCAGCTGCGGCACAATCCGCTGACCCTGCTCGGCACCGTCGCGGGCCTGGCCCTGGTGTACCTGGTGCCGCCGGCGGCGCTGCTCGCCGGGGTGGTGGCGGGCAGCGCGGCGGCGGCGCTCGCCGGTGGACTGGCGTGGCTGGTGATGGCGGGGACGTACGTCCCGATGCTCCGGTACTACGGGCAGCCGCTGTGGCTGGCGCCGCTGCTGCCGTTCACGGCCCTCCTGTATCTGCTGATGACGGTGGACTCGGCGGTGCGGCACTACCGGGGGCGGGGCGCGGCCTGGAAGGGCCGCACCTACGCGCGTCCGGACGCGGTGCCCGACGAGGGGTGACCGGGCGGGCCGGCGGCGCCTCACTTGCGGCCGGGTGTCCAGTTCATGCCCCAGCCGTAGGCGCGGTCGATGGTGCGCTGCGGGCTCACTCCGCGCTCGGGGACCAGGTAACGGGCCTCGCGCTGGACGACCAGGTCGCCGCCGGTGTTGGTGATCAGGGCCAGCGCGCACACCGTCGAGGGCACGGTGCACTCGTCGAGGGAGAAGTCGATCGCGGCGCCGTGCTGCGGCTGCAGGGTGACCGTGGCGTGCAGGTCGGCGAACGAGCGGGCGCCCTCGTAGATGGTCACGAAGACGAGGATGCGCCGGAAGTCCCGCTGGTGGTCGAGGTTGACGGTGAGGTTCTCGCCCTCGGCCACCGCTCCGGTGCGGTCGTCGCCGTCCAGGTGGATGTACGGGGGCCGGTGCAGCGAGCCGAAGGCGTTGCCGAGGGCCTGCACGACGCCCTTGCGGCCGTCCGACAGCTCGTACAGGGCGCACAGGTCGAGATCGAGGTCCGCGTGCAGGGCGACGGCCCGTCCGCGCTTGCTGCCCCAGCCGGAGAACTGCTTGCGGACCTGCCAGTTGAGGTTCACCCGCAGGGCGCCCGAGGTGCCGCCCTGCTTGGCGAGCGACACCGATGGAGCCGCCTTGGTGAGCGTCACCTTGGTCAGCCGGACCGGGGAGGCGGGCGGTGCGGGCGGCGGGGCCGTGACGGGCTGCGGCGGGACGGGCGGGGGCACGGTGGCCGGGGGCGTGGGATACACGGGCGTGGGATACGGGGGCGTGGCGGAGGGAGTGACGGGCGGCCGCACGGACGCCGACGGTCCGGCGGCGGGCGACGGCGGCACGGGAGCCGCGGGAGCCGCAGGAGCCGCAGGAGCCGCAGGAGCCGCAGGAGCCGCAGGAGCCGCAGGAGCGGGCTGCCCGGCGTGCTGGGGTTCGTCCACGGTGATGCCGAAGTCCGTGGCGAGTCCCTCGAGCCCGCTGCTGTACCCCTGGCCCACGGCGCGGAACTTCCAGGCGCCCTGACGGCGGTAGAACTCGCCCAGGACGAAGGCCGTCTCGACGCTCGCGCCGGTGCTGTCGAAGCGCGCGGCCACCGTGTCCCGCGCCGCGTCGCGCACCTCGATGTAGAGGCCGGGCACCTGGCCGAAGGTCCCGCCGTCCGCGGACGCGGCGAGCACGATCCGCTCGATGCCGGGTTCCACCTCGGGGAGGTCGACGAGGAGGGTGTCGGTCACCCCGCCGCCGGCCTCGCGCTTGCCCTCGTGCCGGACCGCACCGGAGGGGTGCGCCGGCTGGTTGTAGAAGACGAAGTCCCCGTCGGATCGCACCTTCCCGTTCACCAGCAGCAGGGCCGAGGCGTCCGCGTCGGGGACGCCCGGTCCGGACCGCCAGCCCAGTTCGACGCGCAGGGCCGTGTCCGGCACCGGCGTGTTCGACCCCTTCGGCATTGACATGTTCGCCCCCATCACGTGTCGGTCAGGCCGTGCCACGGCCGTCCGTCGGCTCGCTGTCCGTCCCAACCTATTGCCGGACCGGCCGATCTCCCACGGAAAGGACCGCAAAGGCCCGTGCGACCGCCGGTAACCCGCCGGGAGCACGGCTTTTACATGATCCGAGCGCCGAATGCTGCCCCTTTTTGCCAACTTCGCTCACATTGGGGATCCCACGTCACCCAGGACGCGGAAAACAACCCTCTTATCGGTCTCCCCAACCAGCACATCGTGGGCTTAACTTATGTGCCATGACCTCCCCCCGCTCCACCTATGGCGGCGGTTACTACTCCGCGTCGCCTTTCCCGGACACCCCGATCTACGACTCGCTCGTGGCCGAGCGGGGCACCCCGCAGATCGCCCCGATCCGGGTCCCCGCGCCGTACGACTCGGGCAGCCACCTGCCGGCTCTCCCGTCGGCGCTGCCCGCGCTCCCCGCGGCCCCGTCCCAGCCCTCCTACGGTTACCCGCAGACGCCGCAGCCGGCCCCGCTGCAGCAGGCGCCCGCGGCGTACATCCCGCAGCAGGCCACCGCGCCACGCGGGTACCCCGGTCCCCAGCAGCCGCAGCCGCCGCGCCCGATGACGCCCGGCACCGGCTACGAGGCGATGCGCCCCGCGGCTCCCCGCCCGATGGCGGCGCCGTACCAGGACCCGTACGGCAACCAGCAGTACCGCGGCTACTGACCCGCACCCCGGCCGCGCCTGCCGCCTGGCAGGATGAGGTCATGGGGAATGCGGAGCTGCGGTCGGTCCATCTCTACCCGGTCAAGGCGTTCCGGGGCCTCGCGCCCCGGGAGGCCCTCGTGGAGCCATGGGGGCTGGCCGGGGACAGGCGCTGGGTACTCATCGACGACGGGGGAAAGGTCGTCACCCAACGCCAGCAGCCACACCTCGCGTTGGCCGCCGCCGAGCTCATGCCCGGCGGCGGCCTCCGGCTGTCCGCGCCCGGGCGGGACCCGCTCACGGTGCCCGTGCCCCGGTCCCGGGAGACGGTCACGGTGGACGTCTTCGGGGACAAGGTCGACGCCGTTCTGGCCGGCGGTGCCGCGCACGCCTGGTGCAGCGGGTACGCCGGGCAGGACGTACGTCTCGTGTACATGGACGACCCCGCCACGCTCCGGCCGGTCGACCCCGACCACTCGCTGCCGGGCGAGACGGTGAGCTTCGCCGACGGGTACCCGTTGCTGCTCACCTCGCTGTCCTCGCTGGCCTCCCTCAACTCGCTGATCGCCGAGGGCGACCACGCCGGCGAGGGCCCGCTGCCGATGAACCGCTTCCGTCCGAGCGTCGTGGTGGCCGGGACCGCCCCCTGGGCGGAGGACGACTGGACGCGCCTGGCGATCGGCCAGGTGGCCTTCCGGGTCGCCAAGCCCTGCGGCCGGTGCGTGGTCACGACCACCGACCAGGACACGGCCCGGCGCGGCAAGGAGCCGCTGCGCACGCTCGGCCGGCACCGCCGCTTCGGCGGTTCGCTGGTCTTCGGGCAGAACCTGGTGCCGGAGACGACCGGCGTCATCCGCGTCGGCGACCCGGTCACGATCCTGGAGTGAACCTCCCCGCACCCGGGAACCCCGGCCGGGGCCCGGCCGTTTGGCATGTCGTGAGACGTGTCTGAAGGTCGCACGGACGAAGGTCGCACGACGGCCGCCGGCCGAAGGCGGCGCGGGGCCGGGCAGCGGGAGGGGGTGCGGGACATGCGGTCGATCAGCGGACTGTGGCGCTGGCGGCACAATCCGCTGCGGCGCACGACCGATCTGGTCGAGTCCTGGACCGCCCTGGTGGCCCTGCTGCTCATCCTCGTCGCCGCCCCCGCGCTCGGCTCCCTCGTCGGCTCCGTCACCCAGGAGGCGCTGCAGCAGTCGGTGCGCGACCAGCGCCTGGCCCGCTTCCAGGTACCGGCCACCGTGGTCCGGACCCTCAAGTACCAGGCGCCCGACCCGGAGCCGGAGATACCCTCCGGGCGGGAGCACCGCAGCCGGGTCGTCGCCCAGTGGACGGCGCCCGACGGCACCCGGCGGCACGGCCCGGTGACCGCGAGCCTGAAGTCCCCCCGCCCCGGGGACCACTTCACTCTCTGGACGGACCGGCACGGACGCATGGTGACCCGCCCCCTGGACTCCGCCACCGCCACCACGCACGCGGTGCTGGCCGGTCTCGGCGCGGCCATGCTCGCCGCCGCCGTGGTGGAGGGCGTGCGCCGGCTGATCGTCTGGCGCCTGGTCCGCCACCGGTACGCCCGCTGGGACCAGGCGTGGGACCGTGCGGGCCCGGACTGGGGCCGCACCGGCGCCGGCAGCTGACGGCCTTCCGGCTCCGGTCAACCGACCGCTCGCGCGCACGCTACGGTGGACCGGCCGGCGCGTCCGGCACCGGCCCGCACACGAGCGGGCCGCAGGGGCGCGCCCCGGAGGCGGACGAGTCATCAGGTACGACGAGGTGGGGGCACAGCAACACCATGGCACAGGGCACGGTCCAGGTGACGCACACCGGCACTTCGCGGTGGCGGCGCCGCACGGGTGAGTACGCGTCGCTCGCCGCCGCCCTGGAGGCCGCGGCGGACGGCGACGTCCTCACCGTCGCCCCGGGCACCTACCGCGAGAACCTCGTCGTCCAGCGGGCGGTGACCCTGCGCGGCCCCGAGGGTTCACCGGGCTCGGTGCGCATCGCCCCCGCGGACGGCGTGCCGCTGACCGTGCGCGCCTCGGCCGTGGTGCGGGACCTGCACGTCGAGGGCCAGGACCCGACGGCGCCCGCGCTGCTGGTGGAGGAGGGCACCCCGGAGCTCGCCAACGTGCGGATCGTGACCCGCTCCGCGACGGGCATCGAGGTGCGCGGCGGCGCCCGCCCCGCCGTGCGCCGCTGCACGGTCGACAACCCGGCGGGCATCGGCGTCGCCGTGCTCGACGGCGCCGGCGGCGTGTTCGAGGAGTGCGAGGTCGTCGCCGCCGGGCAGTCGGGCGTCGCCGTCCGCGGCGGGGCGCACCCCCGTCTGGAGCGCTGCCGCGTCCACCACGCCTCGGGCGCGGGCCTGTCCGCCACGGGCGACAACACCGCGCTGGAGGCGGTGGGCTGCGAGATCTACGAGGTGCGCGGCAGCGGCGTCCAGGTCACCGCGCGGGCCATGGCCCACCTCACCGACTGCGATGTGCACCGCACCACCGCGGACGGGGTGACCCTCGACACCGACGCCGTGCTCACGCTGGCCGACTGCCGCATCCACGACATCCCGGAGAACGCGGTGGACCTGCGCTCGCGTTCGGTGCTGACGCTGACCCGGACGACGGTCCGTCAGTTCGGCCGCAACGGCCTGTCGGTGTGGGACCCCGGGACCCGCGTGGACGCCAACCAGTGCGAGATCTCCGACTCCACCGGCGACTATCCGGCCGTCTGGATCAGCGACGGCGCGACCGCGGTGCTCGACTCCTGCCGGGTGCACGACGTGCCGGACGCGCTGTTCGTGCTGGACCGCGGCTCGCGCGCGGACGTGGTCGACAGCGACCTGACGCAGGTGCGCAACACCGCGGTCTCGGTGAGCGACGGGGCGACCGCGCAGCTCGACGACTGCCGGATCAAGGAGGCGGCCACGGGCGCCTGGTTCCGCGACCACGGCAGCGGCGGCACGCTGAGCAACTGCACCCTGGACGGCACCCAGACGGGTGTCATCGTCACCAAGGGCGCCGACCCCACCGTCGAACGCTGCACGGTCTCCTCCCCCGCCGAGGCCGGGTTCTACGTCTCGGCCGGGGGCCGGGGCAGCTTCCTGGGCTGCCGGGTCACCGGCAGCGGCGGCTACGGCTTCCACGTCATCGACGGCTGCCGCGCCACGCTCAGGAAGTGCCGCACGGAGCGGTGTGCCCGCGGGGGCTACGAGTTCGCGGACGGCGGGCCGGACTCCGGGGCCGGTGCGGGCCCGGTGGTCGAGGACTGCGGCAGCGACGAGAGCGGCGGCGTGCGCCCGCCGGCCGCCCGGGCGACGGCCGTACAGACGGCCGGCTCCTCCCCGGGCCTGCTGGGCGCCCTCCCCGGCCGGCGCGCCACCGAGCCGGAGTTCCGGGCGAGCGCGCCGGAACCGGAGCCCGGGGCGCCCGAGGAGTCCGGGCGGACCGCGAAGGACGTCCTCGGTGAACTCGACGCGCTGGTGGGCCTGGACGACGTCAAGCGCGAGGTGCGCGCCCTGACCGACATGATCGAGGTCGGCCGGCGGCGGCAGCGGGCGGGCCTGAAGGCCGCCTCGGTCAAGCGGCACCTGGTCTTCACCGGCTCCCCCGGCACCGGCAAGACGACCGTCGCGCGGCTGTACGGCGAGATCCTCGCCGCGCTCGGCGTGCTGGAGAAGGGCCATCTGGTCGAGGTGTCCCGGGTGGATCTCGTGGGCGAGCACATCGGCTCCACGGCGATCCGCACCCAGGAGGCGTTCGAACGGGCCCGCGGCGGCGTCCTGTTCATCGACGAGGCGTACGCGCTGTCCCCGGAGGACGCCGGGCGCGACTTCGGCAAGGAGGCCATCGACACGCTGGTGAAGCTGATGGAGGACCAGCGGGACGCGGTCGTGGTGATCGTCGCCGGGTACACGGCGGAGATGGAGCGCTTCCTTTCGGTCAACCCCGGTGTCGCCTCGCGCTTCTCACGCACCATCACCTTCAGCGACTACAACCCGGAGGAGCTGCTGCGGATCGTGGAGCAGCAGGCCGAGGAGCACGAGTACCGGCTGGCGCCGGGCGCCCGGGAGGCGCTGCTGGCGTACTTCACCCGGATCCCGAAGGGTGCCGCGTTCGGCAACGGCCGCACCGCCCGGCAGACGTTCGAGGCGATGGTGGAGCGGCACGCGGGCCGGGTGGCCCAGTTCGACGACCCGAGCACGGACGACCTGACCCTGCTCTACGCCGAGGACCTGCCCACGCTGTCCTGACCCCCGGGGTCGTGCGGGTGGCGCGGCGCCGGTACGTCCGGCTGGAGCCGGGCCAGCAGGTGGCGGCGTTCCTCGGCGAAGGCCGGGTCGGCCTGGTAGTCGGAGTGGCCGAGGACGGGGGCGGGCAGCGGGTGCCGTGCGGTGCGGCCGTAGGCGAGCGGGTCGCGCAGCGGGGCGCGGTCCACGGCGGGGCCGCAGTCTCCGGGCAGCCGGACCGGGCCGCCGATCGGGTCGGTGAGCCGGTACAGGTTGCGCCAGCAGTCGACGTCCCGGTGCAGGGCGGCGAGGGCGGCGGGCCCGAAGTGGGCGGGGAACCAGCGGCCGTACAGACGGGTCAGCGGTGAGCCGTACGTCAGCAGCGCCACCCGGGCGCGGACGGACGGGGGGAGCTGCCAGGCCGCGGCGGCGGCCAGCACACTGCCCTGGGAGTGCCCGGACAGCACGAGCCGCCCGCCGGTGGCCCGGGTCCAGGTCGCCATCCGCCAGGTCAGGTCGGGCACCGCGCGTTCGGCGTAGCACGGCGGGGCGAAGGGGTGCGCGGCGCGCGGCCAGAAGGTGCCGACGTCCCAGAGGATGCCGATGGTCCGCCGGGCGGAGGCGTCCTTGTAGGCGCGCCGGCCCCAGGTGACGAACAGGACGAAGCCCAGTCCGATCAGCCAGGAGCCGAGCGCCTGCGCGGTCTGTGCGGCGCCGTGGACGAGGGGGTGGGTCCCCTCGGCGGCCCGGGCGGGGGTCCGGTCGCTGCCCAGGGCGCCCACGAGGGCCGCGGCGCCGAGCAGCAGCGTGGCCGCGGAGGTGACGCCGGCCAGGAGGGGGCCGTCGTCGGTGAGGCTCGCCATGGCCCGGGTGCGGGCGATGCGCCGGGTGCGCTCGCGGTCCTCCGGCTCGTCCGGGTACTCCCGCCGTACGCTGGCGCGCTCGGCGCGGGCCAGCCGCCAGGTGCGTCCGGCGAGCCGCCCGCAGAGCACCAGCAGCACCAGCAGCAGGGGCGGGATGGCGGACGCCTGCCAGGTGAGCAGTACGGGCGGTCCGGGGATCGATGTGCCGGTGCCGTCCATCCAGTCGGCCACGCGCTGCGCGACGCCGCCGGACATCACCCCTCCCAGCGCGCAGGCCAGCATCGCCACCGCGGGTCCGGCCAGTCCGCGCAGCGCGGCCCGGGGGTCGGGGGCGGTGCGGTACAGGGCGCGGGCGGCGACGCCGAGGGTCACGACGAGCACTCCCTGCGCCAGTGCGATGCCGCCGAAGGCGGCGTCGCCGGCCAGCCGGCCCGCCGACTGCCAGTGCGGCCGGGACCATCCGGCGTACAGCGCGGCGAGCAGGAGCAGCAGGAGGGCGCCGAGCGGCAGATGCCGTACGAGGTGGCGGTCCAGCCGCCGGTCGAGCCGGTTCTCGCTGCGGCCGCGGCGGCAGACGACGCCCACCACCCCGGCCGCCACCGAGACCAGCGCCGCGTTCAGCAGCCATCCGGCGGCGTCGAGGGCGGCGGGTCCGCCGGGGCGGCGGTCGAAGTGGGCCGCGGGGGCGGCGACCGCGGCGGCCACGGTGAGCAGGCCGGCGGCGGTGTGCGCGGCACGCAGCCGGGCCACCAGCCGGCGCCCGTACCAGAACCCCGGCCGGCCCAGGGACCCGGCGCCGGCGGCGTCCTCGTCCTTGGAGTCCGAGTCGGTGTCGATGTTGACGCCGGTGCCGGTGTCGGTGTCGACGCCGGTATCGGTCTCGGTTCCGGACGCGCTTCCCGGGCCCGCCGGCCGCCCGGGTCGTGCGCCCGGCGGGGTCATCGGCTGCTGGGACTCGTAGGCGCTCCAGGTGCGGTGGGCGAGGTACCAGAGCAGTGCGGTGAGCGCCGCGGGGATCACGGCGGCCAGGGCGAGCCGGCGGCCGGGGGTGCTCCACCAGCCGCCGGCGGCGGGCGACAGGAAGCCCAGCCAGGTGTGCCGGGCCGCGCACGCGCGCGTGCCCGCGCACTGCCAGGCGGCGAGGTCCAGGGCGACCTCGCAGGCGGCGGCGACGAGCAGCACGGTCAGCGTCAGGCCGGCCAGCCGCACCAGCAGGCCGTACAGCCGTACGGTACGGGGCCTGCCGTGCGCGGTGGGGCGCATCCAGTGGGCCAGGTTGACCACCATGAAGGGCAGCAGTAACAGCCACAGGGCGCGGGTGCCGTTGCCGGAGGTGAGGTTGCACCAGACGTACGCCTCGGGCACCGGCCGGCCGCGGTCGCGCCCGGGGCGTGACTCGGCGTCGGCGTCGCAGGCGCGGCGGAAGACGGCCGCGGTGTCGTCGCCGGTCACCCGCACGGTGCGCGGATCGTCCAGCATCTTCTCGGGCGTGGTGCCGCCGACCCCGTGCACCAGGAGTTCCAGGGCGGCACCCGCCGAGCGGGGCGGCGGGGCGGGGTGGTCCGCCCTGTCGGCCCCGTCCGCCCCGTCCGCCGTGTCCGCCGTGTCCGCCGTGTCCGCCTCCGGACGCTGCTGTGCACGTTCCACTGTTCGCACTTCCCCGTGACGCGCCGTCGGCCTGTCCCGTGCGGACACCAGGATCGCCGCCCGGGGGCCCGCGGCACACCCCCTGTGCGGCAAACTCCCCGATCCGGGTGACGGCCGTACCGCGCCACGCGCCGAAAATGGCATGTGCGCGTCGGGGTGGGCGATGGCGCGACCGGCCGCGTCCCGTGAAAAGATGGGACGTCCGCGCACCGGAGCGGCGCGAAACCCCTCACCGGGCGGATGCGCCGGGCGGGTCGGTCGGCTTGAGGCGAAAGGAACCGGAGCACACGTGAGTGAGAATCAGAACCTCCTCGCGGAGCAGCGGCGCGCCCTGATCCTGGACGAGGTCCGGCGCCGCGGCGGTGTCCGGGTCAACGAGCTGACCCGGAAGCTCGGCGTGTCGGACATGACGGTCCGCCGCGATCTGGACGCGCTGGCCCGGCAGGGCGTGCTGGAGAAGGTGCACGGCGGAGCGGTCCCGGTCGTGGAGGCGAGCACGCACGAGCCGGGCTTCGAGGCCAAGTCGGGTCTGGAGCTGACGGCCAAGGAGGACATCGCCCGGGCGGCGGCGCGGCTGGTCTCCCCTGGCACGGCGATCGCCCTGTCGGGCGGTACGACGACGTACGCGCTCGCCCATCATCTGCTGGACGTGCCCGATCTGACGGTGGTCACCAACTCGGTGCGGGTGGCCGACGTCTTCCACTCCGCCCAGCGCACCTCCGGGCGGCGGCAGGGCGCGGCCACGGTGGTGCTGACCGGCGGGGTGCGCACCCCGTCCGACTCGCTGGTGGGGCCGGTGGCCGACCAGGCGATCGCGGCGCTCCACTTCGACCTGCTGTTCCTCGGCGTGCACGGGATATCGGCCGAGGCCGGTCTGTCGACGCCGAACCTCGCGGAGGCCGAGACCAACCGGCGGCTGGTGCAGTCCGCCCGGCGGGTCGTGGTGGTCGCGGACCACACCAAGTGGGGTGTGGTGGGCCTGAGTTCGTTCGCGGCACTGGAGCAGGTGGACACGCTCGTGACGGACGCGGGGCTGCCGGCCGAGGCGCGCGCCGAGGTCTCCGAGCTGCTGCGGCTGGTGGTCGCGGGGGACGGGGCGGAGGGCGGGCCGGCCGAGGAGCCGGAGGAGGCCGCGGGGACCTGAGGGGGCGCGGACCGCGGGGACTCGAGGGGGCACGGATCGCGGGCGCCTGAGGGGCGAACCGAGAGGGTCGCGGACCGCGCGGACCCGAACGGGCCGCGGGCCACAGGGATCTGAGGGGGCGTCAGTCGGCGCGGGCCGGTTCAGGGCCGCGGCCAGGTGCCCGTCGTCAGGAAGGACTCGATCGCCGTGGTGTACGGAGCGATGTCCAGTCCCTGCGCGGCCAGCCACGCGTCCGAGTAGTACTTGTCGAGATAGCGGTCGCCGGGGTCGCACAGCAGCGTCACCACACTGCCCCGCCGCCCCTCCCCCACCATCTCGGCGACGATCTTCAGCGCGCTCCACAGTCCGGTGCCGGTCGAGCCGCCCGCCTTGCGGCCGATGGCCTGCTCCAGGGCCCGTACGGCGGCGACGGCCGCCGCGTCCGGCACCTTCATCATCCGGTCGATCGCGCCGGGCACGAAGCTGGGCTCCATGCGCGGGCGCCCGATGCCCTCGATGCGCGAGCCGCAGTCGCAGGTGACGTCCGGATCGCCGGTGGTCCAGCCCTCGAAGAAGCAGGAGTTCTCGGGGTCGGCGACGCAGACGCGGGTGTCGTACTGCATGTAGTGCACGTAGCGGGCGATGGTCGCGGAGGTGCCGCCGGTGCCCGCGGTGGCGACGATCCACGCCGGTTCCGGGAAGCGCTCCAACTCCAGCTGGCGGAAGACGGATTCGGCGATGTTGTTGTTGCCGCGCCAGTCGGTGGCCCGCTCGGCGTAGGTGAACTGGTCCATGTAGTGGCCGCCGGTCTCGGCCGCGAGTGCGGCGGAGGCCTCGTACATCGTGCGGGGGTCGTCCACGAAGTGGCAGCGCCCGCCGTGGAACTCGATCAGGCGGCACTTCTCGGCGCTGGTCGTGCGCGGCATGACCGCGATGAAGGGCACGCCGATCAGCTTGGCGAAGTACGCCTCGGAGACGGCCGTCGAGCCGCTGGAGGCCTCGATCACCGGACGCCCCGGCCGGATCCAGCCGTTGCACAGGCCGTACAGGAACAGCGAGCGCGCCAGACGGTGCTTCAGGCTTCCGGTCGGGTGGGTCGACTCGTCCTTCAGATACAGGTCGATGCCCCACTCCTCGGGCAGCGGAAAGCGCAGCAGGTGTGTGTCCGCCGAGCGGTTGGCGTCGGCCTGGACCTTGCGAACGGCCTCTTTGAGCCAGTCGCGGTAGCCGGGGTCGCTGCGGTCGACGTCGAGGGTGTCGCCGGTCCGGCGCTGCTCGGTGGTGCTCACGGCGGGACTCCTTGCACTGGGCGCCGACGGCGTGTCGCGCGGCCGGACGCCACCGATGATAGACACCTGAGGCACGCTTCTCACCTGCATAAACGTCTCTTTGGACGGCCCAAAGGAACACCTGGGGAGACGGCACGCCAGAGTGCGGACGGGGCGGGCCGGGCGCACGGACGGGGGCGCATTCACGCGAGTGCTCCGGGTACCGGCCACGAGCGCGCCGCATGCACTGGTGCTGTCTGCCGAAGGGGGGCAGACTGCACCGCGCGGGACGCAGGACTCGCGCGAGGGGGCGGCAGGGGATGGCGGAACCGGGGTTCACGGCCAGGGGCGTGCCGATCGGCGGGGGACGGCGCCCGGTCACCCGGGCCGGGCAGGTCCGGACCGGCGACGGCGGGCCCGAGCCGCGCACCGGCCGCGCGAGCGGGTTCGCCCGCGCACGGCCCGCGGCACGCGGGCCGGCAGGCGCCACGCGCCGGTTGGCAGGCGCCACGCGCGGGTTGACCGGCGCCACGCGCGGTTTTGCCGACGCCGTGGGCGGGGCGGCCGGGCGTGGCGGCTGAGCGGCCCGGAAGGTGGCTCGAAGTTGCGGTGCCGAACCACTTGCGTCACGCTGGTCTCACGTCACTCTGGGTTTACCGGCGATAACGCTGCGAACCAGCCCGCCGGCCACGACAGCAGGCGGCAGTGTCACGCAGGCGTCCTGCTGCATCCGAAACGTCGTGTTCTTCCGGACCTCACGTCGGGGAGTCGCAGCCGTGATCAGTCACCCAAGCAGGCACTGCACGGTGGAGCTCCAAGCCCTGCCGTCGCGGATCGGCCAGGTCCGCAGAATCGTATCGGCGCACTTGCGCTACTGGCAGCTGGACCCTCTGATAGACCGGGCCGCGCTCGGTGTGACGGAGCTGTTGACCAACGTCCACCAGCACGCGGAGCCCGACAAGCTGTGCACCGTCGAACTCGAGCTGCTGCTCGACCGGCTCACCGTCTCCGTACGCGACAACGACCCGCGTCTTCCCGTGATGGAGGAGATGGGCGACATCGCGCCACTGGCGACCGAGGGCCGCGGGCTGGCCATGGTCGCGGCGATGAGCGAGAGCTGGGGCGCCCGCCCGGACGGCGGGCAGGGCAAGGTCGTGTGGTTCACCCTGCCCACCTCGGCCGGCCCGGTCACGGTGCCCGCGCGGGTGCCGCACCTGGTCGCCGGGGAGGCGCCCGTACGGCGCTTCACCGCGGTCGAACCCGCGCTCGACGGCGCGGCGCGCCCTGCGGCGCCCGCCCGGTCCGCCGCGGTGGGCTGACCCCGTGGCGGGCCCGCCCGACAGGCACCGCACCGCCCGCGCAGGGCCCCGGCCATGACCGGCCGGGGCCCGCGCGGGCGCGGGTCATGACCGGCCGGGGCCAACGCGGGCGCGGGTCATGACCGGCCGGGGCCAACGCGGGCGCGGGTCATGACGGCTGTGCGCACCACACGGGGCGGGGCCGTCCGTGCGGGCTCGGGCCCCTGACGGCTGGGCAGCACTCCCCCGCTCCCCGAGGCGGAGCCGTTCGCACGGGGACCTCGCCGCCGGGTCCGCCCCGGGCCGGGCGGCGAGGTCCCCGTGCGGCGCCGTCATTCGGCGGCGATCGCGCGGAGCACGTTCAGACGGGCCGCGCGACGGGCGGGGCGCAGACCGGCGAGGACTCCGGCCGCCGTTCCCACCAGGGCGACGACGACCAGCCGCAGCGGGGGCACGGCGAAGGCGAACGCCGAGTCGCTCGCGCCGTCGGACGCCTTCACCAGCACCCAGCCGAGGAAGGCGCCGAGGGCGAGCCCGCCGGCCGTGCCGAAGGCGGCGACCAGCACCGACTCCCAGCGGACCATGGCCCGCACCTGGGCGCGGGTCTGGCCGACGGCCCTGAGCAGGCCCAGTTCCCGGGTGCGTTCGTGGATGGCGAGGGTCAGCGTGTTGGCGATGCCCAGCAGGGCGATCACCACGGCCAGGGCGAGCAGCGCGTAAACCAGGGTCAGCATCATGTCGATGCCGCCCGCCGAGGACTGCGCGTACTCCTCGCGGGTCTGCACCTGCGGGTCGCCGTACCGGGCGGCCACCTTCCGCACCGCCGCCTTGCCGGCGTCCGCGCCGACGCCGGGCCGCAGTGAGACGGCGACGAGCCGGTCGGAGTCCTGGGTGCGGTGCGGGGCCCAGGCGGCGCGGGTGACGACGTAGTCGCCGGCGAGTTCCGAGCGGCCGTAGACGGCGCGGACGGTGAAGACGCGGCGGGCGCCGTCGGGGAAGGTCAGGGGCACCTTGTCGCCCGTGGTCAGGCCCTGCCGGCCGGCCTCCGCGCGGGTGACGGCGATGCCGTCGGCGCCCAGTGCGTCCAGGGAGCCGCGCACCGTGCCGAGGTCGAAGGTGCGGGCGAGTGCGGCCGGGTCGGTGACGGTCAGGGCGCGTCCCCTGCCGTCGACCTCGGCGACGCCCCGGCCCAGCCCGACGGCCGTGTCCACCTCGGGCAGCCGCGCGATCGCCCCGGCCAGCCCGGGGCTCACCCCGCTGCCGCCCGCCCCGAAGGACGGGGTGCTCACCGCGAGGTCGCCCGCGAAGGACCGGGAGACCGTCTGGTCCATGGTGGCCTTCAGCGAGGCGCCGAAGACCGTGAACAGGGACACCACGGCGACGCCGATCATCAGCGCGCTCGCGGTCGCGGCGGTGCGCCGGGGACTGCGCAGCGCGTTGCGCCGGGCGAGGCCGCCGGTGACACCGCGCAGCCGGTCGAGGGGGCCGCCGAGCAGCCGTACCGCCCTTGTCGAGGCGACCGGGCCGAGGACCACGAAGGCGGCGGTCGCCAGTACGGCGCCGAGCCCGGCCGCCCAGACGGACGGGGAGAGGACGACACCGGCCAGCGTCGCCGCCAGGGCGAGGGCGGCCAGGACGCTGCCGGCGACGACCCGGGTGCGGGACGCGCCGGAGGTGTCCACGGCCGTCTCGCGCAGCGCGGCGATCGGAGCGGTGCGCCCGGCCCGTACGGCGGGCATCAGCGCGGAGCCGAGGCAGACCACGGTGCCCACGGCCGCCGGCAGCGCCAGCGACAGCGTGTGGATCACGAGGGCGCCCGCGGGGAACGGGAACCCGATGGCCGGGAACAGCGCCTGGAGTCCGGCGGCGACCGCGATGCCGCCCGCGAGCCCGGCGGCGGAGGCGGTCAGCGCGACGGCGCCCGCCTCGGCGAGGGCGGCGGCGGTGACCTGCCGGCGGGAGGCCCCCAGGGCACGCAGCAGGGCGTTCTCGCGGGAGCGCTGGGCGACGACGATGGCGAACGTGTTGTGGATGGAGAAGGTCGCCACCAGCAGGGCGATGCCGGAGAACACGAGCAGGAAGGTGGTGAACAGGGTCAGGAACTGGCTGGAGATCATGTCGGTGTTCTCCTGCGCGGCCTCCTGGCCGGTGATGGCCTCCACTCCGGCCGGCAGGGCGGGCGTCAGCCGGCGCACCAGCTCCGCCTGGCTCACTCCGGGCGCGGCGCGCACCTGGATGCTGGTCGCCTCGCCGGGCCGGGCGGTGAGGTACTTCGCGGCGTCGGCCCGGGTCATGCCGGTGAACGTCACCTGGGCCATGCCGTCCGCGCCGCCGAAGGTCGCCAGACCCACGATCGTCACCCTGACCGGGTCGGGGGTGCGCAGGGTCGTGGTGTCGCCGATCCGCAGGCCGCCCTTCTTCGCGGCGCCTCGGTTGACGACGACCTCGCCGGTCCGGGCGGGAGCGCGGCCCTCGGCGAGCCGGTACGGGTTGAGCCGCGGGTCGGTGATCCAGTTGCCGGCGAGGGTGGGCGGGCCCTTGCCGCCGATGGGGCGGCCGTCGCGGCCGACGAGCTGGCCGGCGCCCTGGATGTCGGGGGCGGCGGCGGCCACGCCGGGAACCCTCTCGATCGTCGTGACCAGTGCGGTGGTGACCGGCCCGCGGACGCCCTGGCTCTCGCCGGGCGTGGTGATGGTGTCGGCGCCGCGGACGACCGCGTCCGTGCCGGCGGTCGCCTCGCCGAACATCGAGTCGAAGCCGGCGCGCAGGGTGTCGCCCATGACCAGCGTGCCGGTCAGGAAGGACACGCCGAGGAAGACCGCGAGGAACGTGCCGGCCAGGCGCCGCCCGTGGCCGCGCAGGGAGGACCGGCTCAGGCGCAGGGCGGCGTTCATGTCCGCACCTCGAAGGCCTTCATGCGGTCCAGCACCCGGTCGGCGGTCGGCGACTCCATGCGGTCCACCAGGCGCCCGTCGGCCAGGAAGAGCACCTCGTCGGCGTGGGCGGCGGCGACCGGGTCGTGGGTGACCATGACGACGGTGCGGTCCATGCCGCGCACGGCGCGGCCGAGCAGGCCGAGCACCTCCTGGCCGGAGCGGGAGTCGAGGTTGCCGGTGGGTTCGTCGGCGAAGACGACCTCCGGCCGGCCCGCGAAGGCCCGGGCCACGGCGACGCGCTGCTGCTGTCCGCCGGAGAGTTCGGAGGGCCGGTGGTGCAGGCGGTCGCGCAGGCCGACCACGTCGATCAGCGCGTCGATCCACTCCGTGTCGGGCTCGGCGCCCGCGAGGTCGAGCGGCAGGGTGATGTTCTCGGCGACGGTCAGGGTCGGCACCAGGTTGAACGCCTGGAAGACGAAGCCGATCCGGTCGCGGCGCAGGAGCGTCAGCCGGCGGTCGTCGAGGCCGCCCAGCTCGGTGTCGCCGATGTGGGCGGTGCCGGAGGTGAGGGTGTCCAGACCGGCCGCGCAGTGCATCAGGGTGGACTTGCCGGAGCCGGAGGGACCCATGATCGCGGTGAAGCGGCCGGCCGGGAAGCCGACGGTCACCCCGTCCAGGGCCCTGACGGCGGCGTCGCCGGTGCCGTGGACCTTCACGGCGTCGGTGACCCGGGCGGCCGAGCGCCCGGCCGCGCCGAGCGTGGTGTCCGGGGCGGTGGACGCGGTGGACGCGGCGGCGGGGCCGACCGCGGACCCGGGGGAGGGCGTGGCCGGCCCGGTGGCGGGGGTCGTGGTGCTCCTGGCCGTCACAGCGCGCCCTCCTTGCTCTGCCGGCCGAACTGCTCGTCCAGGACGGACAGGCGGCGCCAGTACTCGTCCTCGTCGATCTCGCCGGAGGCGAAGCGGCGGCCCAGGACCGCCAGGGGCGAGTCGGGGGCGGGGCGGCCGTCGGCACCGCGCCAGGGTGCGGCGCCCGTGCCGCGCCACGGCCCGCCGCGCCCGCGCCACGCGGTGCGGCGCAGCACGGTGACCGCTCCGACGACCACCGCCGCCCAGATCAGCGGGAAGAACAGGATCCACGGCCCGGGGCCGCCGCCGTCCCAGTGCGCCAGCGTTTGCATCTCGGTTCATCTCCTCGGGAAGTCCGGTTTTCCGGTGGTGTCCCGAGAGTGGCCCGGGGGCGGGGTCCGGGTCGTCGTACGGCCAGCGGCAGTCCGGGTACCTCCGCGGGAGTACGCGGGAGCCGGGCCCGTACGGTCCGGGGCGACGTCGGTCGCCGGACGCCCGGCCCGACAGGCGTCCCACGAGCACCGTCTCTCCGCGTCCCGGCGGGCCGGGCGGCGGTGCCGGCCTTCCCACGGGGCTGCTCCGTGGGGAGGCCCGCATCCGCGCGGCGCCCGGCTCCTCCGGGCGGGTGCGCGCCGGGGCGGATGCGCGGAGATGAGCTTCGGCACCCGCCCGGCAGGTGCCACGCCGGGGCTCCTGGGGTCGGCCGGCACCGTCCCGCCGATCCCGCCGCGGCAAGGCCCGGGCGGCACGGGACCGGACGACGGGCGGGCCCAACGCGCGGCGGCACAGACGACAGCACGACACAGCGCGCGCCGGAGCGGACGCGCGCAGACGTGCTTCGGCACCCGCCCGGCAGGTGCCACGCCGGGGCTCCTGGGGTCGGCCGGCACCGTCCCGCCGATCCCGCCGCGACAAGGCCCGGGCGGCACGGGACCGGACGACGGGCGGGCCCAACGCGCGGCGGCACAGACGACAGCACGACACAGCGCGCGCCGGAGCGGACAGCGCGCAGACGTGCTTCGGCACCCGCCCGGCAGGTGCCACGCCGGGGCTCCTGGGGTCGGCCGGCACCGTCCCGCCGATCCCGCCGCGGCAAGACGCGGCGAGGGACAGGGGACGCCCAGGGCGCGCCCGGCCCCACGAGACGGCGCGCGGCGCGGCGGCCCGCAAGGAGGCGGGACGGCGCAAGGCTCGGTCTGCCGGGCTGTCCGGCCGTCCGGCAGACCCGGACGACGTGCTCCGTGCCGTCCGCCCGGTCGGGTGGCCGGGCCGGTCAGGTCAGGGCGCCGAGCGGGTCGTCCAGGACCGGCTGCCAGGCCAGTTCCGCGGCGCCGACCAGGCTGTTGTGGTCGAGTGTGCAGGGCAGGATCGGGACGCCGCCGCTCTGGCCCCACAGGCTGCGGCCGGCCACCACGGCGCGCAGGCGCTCGGGGTCGGCGTCCAGGAGGGTGCGGTGCAGGCCGCCGAGGATGATCCGGTCCGGGTTGAGGATGTTCACCAGGCCCGCGAGGCCGAGGCCGAGCCGGTCGATGAGGGCCTCGACGGCCGTGCGGACCGCCGGGTCGCCGGCGTGGTGGCGGATCAGGTCGTGCGCCTGCTGGAGCAGGGACACCTCCGGACCCGGCTCGCGGCCCGCGGCGGTCAGGAAGGCCAGCGGATCGGCCTCCACGTCCAGGCAGCCGCGGCTGCCGCAGTGGCAGGGGCGCCCCTCGGGGTTGACGGTGAGGTGGCCGACCTCGAGCGCCAGGCCCGAACTGCCCGTGTGCAGACGCCCGTCCAGGACCAGCGCGCCACCCACGCCCCGGTGCCCGGTGGCCACGCACAGCAGGTCGCGGGCGCCGCGCCCGGCCCCGTGCCGGTGCTCGGCGAGCGCCGCCAGGTTGACATCGTTGGCGGCGAACGCCGGTCCGGCGATGCCGGCCGCGCGCACGCGCTCCGCGAAGATCCGCCGGACCGGGGCGCCCGCGGGCCAGGCCAGGTGGATCGGGTTCAGGGCCAGGCCGTCCGGCTCGGCGACCGCGGACGGCACGGCCAGCCCGGCGCCCACACAGCGCCGTCCGGTCGTGCGCAGCAGCTCGGCGCCGGCCTCCACCACGGAGCCGAGCACCTTGGCCGGGTCGGCGTCGACCGTCTCGCAGCCGGGCGCGGTGGCCACGATCCTGCCGCCGAGGCCGACCAGGGCCGCACGGAAGCCGTCGGCGTGCACCTGAGCGGCGAGGGCCACGGGCCCGTCCTCGGCGACCGCGAGCCGGTGGGAGGGCCGGCCCTGGGAACCGGCCGCCGCACCGGGCCGGGCGTCCACCCGGATCAGGCCCAGCGCCTCCAGCTCGGCGGCCACCGCGCCGGCCGTCGCCCGGGTCACCCCGAGTTCGGCGGTCAGCACGGCCCTGGTCGGGGCACGCCCGGTGTGCACGAGCTGCAACGCGGGCCCGAGCGCGCCGCGCCCCCGGTCCAGCCGCGTTCTGGAGGTGGTTCCTTCCCCCGCCGTCCGGGGGTCCGCCTTGCCGCTCATGAGGGCGAGTCTCCCATGATCCGCAGGCCGGGCGGGTGGCAGGGCCCGTCCGGCGGCTCAGGCGGGGCGGGGTCCGAGCCCGCTCACCCGCAGGGTGATGTTCAGCCGCCCGGTCAGCCCCAACTCGCGGGGCGCGGTGCCCGGATGCACGCGCGGCACACCGTGGTACGCGAGTCGGGACGGGCCGCCGAAGACGAACAGGTCGCCGCTGCGCAGCTCGACGTCGGTCCAGGGCCGGTTGCGGGTCTCGGTGCCGCCGAAGCGGAACACGCAGCTGTCGCCCAGGCTGAGCGAGACCACCGGCGCACCGGACTTCTCGTCGCTGTCGCGGTGCATGCCCATCCGGGCGCCGGCGTCGTAGAAGTTGATCAGTGCGATGTCGTACGGCGCGCCGGGCGCCGCCCCGGGACCCAGCGCGTCGGTGACCGCGTCGCGGGCCAGCTCGCCGAGCCAGGCGGGGAACGGCTTCACCTCGTGGCCGTCACCGTCGACGGCCGTGCGGGCGTAGCCGTACGGATACCAGTGCAGGCCCAGGCAGACCTGCCGGGCGGTCATCGTGCCGCCGCCGGGGGTGCGCACCGTGCGCAGACCGGCCGGGGGCCGCGCCCACTGCCGGCAGGCCGTGAGCAGTTCGCGCTGCCGCCGCGCGCCGAGCCAGTCCGGGACGTGCACGGCGCCCGGCGCGACCTCGGTGCGCGTGCGGGGGAACAGCTCGGCGTCCACGCCCTCCATCCTGCCTCTTCCCGCCCGGCCTCTTCCCGCCCGGCCTCTTCCTGCCCTGCCTCTTCCCGCCCGGACTCTTCCTGCCCTGCCTCTTCCGACCCGGACTCTCCCCGCCCGGACTCTTCCTGCCCGGACTCTCCCCGTCGGGCCTCTCCTCGCCGGGTCGGTCCTGGCCCGGCCGGTCCTGGCCCGGCCGGCCCTCACTCGCGGCTCGGCTAGCCTGGACGCACGATGAACGACCGTATGACGACCCCCTGGGGCGAGCTGGAGCTGGCCCGCTTCCCGGAGGACCCGCGCGACCGGCTGCGTGCCTGGGACGCCTCGGACGAGTACCTCCTCACGCACCTCGTGGAGCAGCGGGTCCCGTTGGCGGGGTCGGTCGTGGTCCTCGGGGACCGCTGGGGGGCGCTGGTCACGGCGCTGGCGGAGCACCGGCCGGCGCAGATCACCGACTCGTACCTCACCCAGCGGGCGACCCGGGCCAACCTCGCGCGCAACGGCGCGGACGCCTCCGCGGTGCGCCTGCTCACCACGCAGGACCCGCCGCCCGAGCGCGTGGACGTACTGCTGGTGCGGGTGCCCAAGAGCCTGGCGCTGCTGGAGGACCAGCTGCTGCGGCTGGCGCCGGCGGTGCACGAGGGCACGGTCGTCGTCGGCACCGGCATGGTGAAGGAGATCCACACCTCCACCCTGGCGCTGTTCGAGCGCGTCCTCGGCCCGACCCGGACCTCACTGGCGCGCCGCAAGGCCCGGCTGATCCTGACCACCCCGGATCCGGCGCGGCCGCGGGAGGCGAACCCGTGGCCCGTGGTGTACGCGCTGCCCGAAGGCGTCGGCGCCGCCTCCGGGCGCACCGTGGTCAACCACGCGGGTGTCTTCTGCGCCGACCGCCTCGACATCGGCACCCGCTTCTTCCTGCGGCATCTGCCGGACGGCGAAGGCGCCCGGCGGGTGGTGGACCTGGGCTGCGGCAACGGTGTGGTCGGTACGGCGATGGCGCTGGCGCACCCCGGGGCGGACGTGCTGTTCACGGACGAGTCGTTCCAGGCGGTGGCCTCCGCCGAGGCGACCTACAAGGCGAACGGGGCGCCGGGGCACGCGGAGTTCCGGGTCGGCGACGCGCTGGACGGAGTGCCGCCGGGCAGCGTGGACCTGGTGCTCAACAACCCGCCCTTCCACTCCCACCAGGCCACCACGGACACGACGGCCTGGCGCATGTTCACCGGGGCGCGCCGCGCGCTGCGCCCCGGCGGCGAGCTGTGGGTGATCGGCAACCGGCACCTGGGCTACCACGTGAAGCTGCGGCGGGTGTTCGGGAACAGCGAACTGGTCGCCAGCGATCCCAAGTTCGTGGTGCTGAAGGCCGTCAGGAAGTAGGCGCGTCAGGAGGCGGGCGCGTCAGGGCGGCCGCCTCAGGAGGCGGGCGCGGCGGAGGGCGTGCCGGTCACCTCGATGAGCCGGCGCACCCGCTCCGCCATCGCCTCCCGTCCCGCGGTGAGGTAGGCCCGGCAGTCGACCACGTCCGGGCGGGCGGCCAGGAAGCCGCGGATCGCCCCGGTCAGCGCCAGGTTGAGGGCGGTGCCGACGTTGACCTTGGCGATGCCGCCGGACACGGCCGCGGTCAGTTCGCCGTCGGGCACGCCGGAGGAGCCGTGCAGTACGAGCGGCACGTCGAGCGCGCCGGCCAGCCGCTTGATCAGGTCGTGGTCGAGGGCGGCGGTGCGTTCGGTCATGGCGTGCGTGTTGCCCACGGCCACCGCCAGGGCGTCCACCCCGGAGCCGGTGACGAACGCGTGCGCCTCGGCCGGGTCGGTGCGGGCGCCCGGGGCGTGGGCGTCCAGGGGCGGCCGGCCGTCCTTGCCCCCGACCTCCCCCAGCTCGGCCTCGATCCACAGTCCGCGGGCGTGTGCCCACTCCGTGGCGGCGGCGGTGGCGGCCAGGTTCTCCGCGTACGGCAGCCGGGAGGCGTCGTACATGACGGAGCCGAAGCCCGCGTCGGGCGCCTGTCGCAGCAGGTCCTCGCTCTGCACGTGGTCGAGGTGCAGGGCGACGGGCACGGCGGCCCGTTCCGCGGCGGCGACGGCCGCGCGGGCCAGCGGCAGCAGCCGGCCCTGGCGGAACTTGACCGCGTTCTCGCTCACCTGGAGGACGACGGGCGCGCCGGCCGCCTCGGCGCCCGCGACGACGGCCTCGACGTGTTCCAGCGTGATGACGTTGAAGGCGAGGACGGCGGAACGGGCGGCGGCGGCGCGGCCGACCAGCTCGCCGGTGGCTGCAAGCGGCACGGCTGTCCTTTCGGGTGCGGGCCCCGGCCGGTCGGGCGGGGCGGAGGTCCGGGACCGGGCGGGGCGTATTGCCGGGACCGGGCGGGGTGGGCAGTCCCGGTGCGGGCGGGGTGGGCAGTCCCGGTGCGGGCGGGGTGGGCAGTCGGTGCGGCTCCCCGGCTCCCCGGCCCGGGCGCCGGGGAGCCGGGGAACCCGGGGGGTACCTTGGGCGCCGAGGGCCGGGGGCCGGGGCGCGGGGGCCAGGACGATGGGTGGTCAGGGGGTCAGGACGCCGGGTCGTCAGGGGTCAGGACGCCGGGTGGTCAGGGGGTCAGGATCACCGAGCGGGTGAGGTGCCGCGGCTGGTCCGGGTTCAGGCCGCGGGCCGCGGCCACGGCGACCGCGAGCCGCTGGACGCGGACGAGTTCCGCGAGCGGGTCGAGCGCGCCCTCGACCCACAGCCCGCCGGTGGCGCGCACCTGCGCGGCGAGGCCCTCGGGCGCCCGGCCGATCATCCACGCGGCCCGGCCCCGGGCGGTGATGCTGATGGGGCCGTGCCGGTACTCCATGGCCGGGTAGGCCTCGGTCCAGGCCAGCGAGGCCTCCCGCATCTTCAGGGCGGCCTCGTTGGCCAGTCCGACGGTCCAGCCCCGGCCCAGGAAGGTGAACTGGGCGCAGCCGACGAGCCCTTCGGGCAGTGCGGCGGACAGCGCCGTACGGGCGTCGGCGACGACGGCCTCGGTGTGCAGGCCGAGGTGGGCGCGCAGCAGGGTGAGCGCGGTGGTGGCGAACCGCGTCTGCACGACGGAGCGTTCGTCGGCGAAGTCCAGCACGACGAGGTCGTCGGCCGCGTCCACCACGGGGGTGGCGGCATCGGCGGTGACCGCCGTGGTGCGGACGCGCCCGCGCAGCTCGCCCAGCAGCTCCAGCACTTCCGTGGTGGTCCCGGAGCGGGTGAGGGCGACGACGCGGTCGTACCCGCGGCCGTGGGGGAACTCGGAGGCGGGGAAGGCGTCGGTCTCCCCCTCCCCGGCGCCCTCGCGCAGCGCGGCCGCCGCCTGGGCCATGAAGTAGGAGGTCCCGCAGCCGACGACGGCGACCCGCTCGCCCGGTGCCGGCAGCGCCCGTCCGTGTCCGGCCGCCTCGGCGGCGGCGCGGGTCCAGCACTCGGGCTGGCTGGTGAGTTCGTCCTCGACATGGGTCACAGCACGCCTCCACAGTGATTGTTCATGCAAGATAGCGCCGCCTTTCGAGCACAATCAAGCATGTCGCCGCGCGGCGGGTGCGCTAGGGTCACCACGGACCACGAAGAGCACGAGGACCGGGAAGACCACGGAATCGCCGTCGTCAGACTGTCGGAGGGAGGGTGCGGATGTCGCGCGACGCCCGCTGGAAGGCGCTGCTGGAGCTGCTCGTCGAGCGCGGCCGGCTGGACGTCGAGGAGGCGGCCGGTGAGCTGCGGGTCTCGGCCGCGACCATCCGCCGGGACTTCGACCGGCTGGCCGAGCAGCAGATGCTGGTGCGCACCCGGGGCGGTGCGGTCGTGCACGGCGTCTCCTACGAGCTGCCGCTGCGCTACAAGACGGCCCGGCACGCGTCCGAGAAGCAGCGGATCGCCAAGGCGGTGGCGGAACTCGTCGCCCCCGGCGAGGCGGTGGGTCTGACCGGCGGCACGACCACCACGGAGGTCGCCCGCGCCCTCGCGGTGCGCGGGGACCTGTCCTCCGGTGCGCCGGGTCTGACGGTGGTGACCAACGCCCTCAACATCGCCAACGAGCTCGCGGTGCGGCCCCAGTTCAAGATCGTGGTGACCGGCGGCGTGGCGCGCGGGCAGTCGTACGAGCTCATCGGGCCGCTGGCGGACGCGGTGCTGGGCCAGATCACCCTGGACGTGGCGGTGCTCGGCGTGGTCGCGTTCGACGCCACGCACGGCGCGGCGGCCCACGACGAGGCGGAGGCCGCCATCAACCGGCTGCTGTGCGAGCGCGCCGAACGGGTCGTCGTCGCCGCGGACTCCAGCAAGCTGGGCCGGCGCGCCTTCGCCCGGATCTGCCCGGCCGAGTCGGTGGACACCCTGGTCACGGACTCGGCCGCCGGGCCGGAGACGGTACGGCGGTTCGAGGAGGCGGGCATCCGGGTGCGGGTGGCCTGAAGCACCATCAAGTGGAAGAAGGGCATTCCGCTTGACGTTCACCCTCTGGACGTCCAGCTTCACGTCACTACCCTCGCGGCGAAAGCACCCGTTTCTCGTCACGAGCGGAAGGCGGTGCCCCCATGGCTGACGGTACGTCCGGACGGGGTCTGATCGGGGAACTCACGGCGGAGTTCCTGGGAACCATGGTCCTGATCCTCTTCGGTGTCGGTGTGGTCGCGCAGGTCGTGGCCGCGGGGATCGGGGACCACGACAGCATCACCTGGGCCTGGGGTCTCGGCGTCACCCTCGGCGTCTATGTGGCCGCCCGGATCAGCGGCGCCCACCTCAATCCGGCGGTGACCCTGGCACTGGCCTGTTTCAAGGGGTTCTCCTGGCGCAAGGTCCTGCCCTACTCGCTGGCCCAGACACTGGGCGCGTTCGTGGCCGCCCTGCTGGTGCGCTGGAACTACACGGAGGCTCTGGCCAAGGCCGACCCCGGGCACACCATCAAGACGCAGGGCGTGTTCTCCACCCTGCCCGGCAACGGTGCGCTGCCGGTCAGCGAGTGGGGTGCGCTGCGGGACCAGGTCATCGGCACCGCCATCCTGGTGCTGGTGATCTTCGCCGTCACCGATCTGCTCAACACCCCGCCCGGGGCCAACCTCGCCCCGCTGATCATCGGACTCCTGGTGGTGGCGATCGGCATGGCCTGGGGCGCCGACGCCGGCTACGCGATCAACCCCGCCCGCGACTTCGGGCCACGTCTGGCCAGCTTCATCACCGGGTACGGGACCGCCTGGCGCGACCAGTACGGCAACCTGTACTTCTGGGTGCCCATCATCGGCCCGCTGATCGGCGGCGTCGTGGGCGCGCTGGCGTACCGCCTGATGATCACCCCGCATCTGCCGGTGGCCCCGGCCGAGCAGGAACCCGGCCGTATCCCGGCGCAGGAGGCCGTGTCCGAGTGAGACCCGGCGGACCGCGGTCCGCTCCCGCTCCCCCGCCTCCCGGCCACCTCCAGCCTCCCGACCGCCCCCGACCGCCCCCGACCGCCCCCGACCGCCTCCCGCCTCCCGGCCACCTCCCGCCTCCCAGGGTGGGCTCGGCCCCCCGCCCGGGGAGCCCCTGATCGCGTCTGGGGGCACACTGGCAATAAGGGCCGTCCGTGTGCACGAGGGGGTGTCGAAGGTGACACGTCGTGCGGGAGTGTGGCTGTGGCGTTGGCGGCGCAATCCGCTGCGGCGGACGAGTGACGTCGTGGAGGCGTGGATCGTGCTCGTCGCCTGGGTGCTCGCCGTGGCCGGCGGCCTGGTGGCGGGGACGCTGACCGCCGGAGCCATGCAGCAGAGCGCGGAACGGGTCCGTGCGCAGAGCCGCCCGGTGGCGGCCGTGCTCACCGAGCAGGCCGCGCACGGGGCGGCCCGGCCGTCCAGCAGCGCCCTGGTGTGGGGCACGGTGCGCTGGACGGAACCGGACGGCTCGACGCACACGGGCCGGGCCAGGGTCCCGGCCACCGCGCCGGCCGGCGCGCCGGTGACCGTGTGGGTGAACGGGCGCGGCGCGCTGACCGCGCCGCCCGCCTCCCCCGCCGACACCGCGTTCCAGTCGGTCCTGGGCGGCCTGTGGGCCGGCACCGCCGCCGTGGGCCTCGTCGTCGGCGGCGCGAAGCTGGCCCGGTCCCAGCTCGACCGGCGCCGCTTCGGCCAGTGGGACGACGAGTGGGCCCGCTTCGACTCCCGCTGGGGCCGCAAGACGGGCTGAGCGACGCGGCACACAGGACCATCACAACGCGGCATGCGCCGACCCGGGTGCCGACGGGACCTTACGGGCCCCGGCGGCCCGCGTGCCCGCGTGCGCGCGGGACCGTGCGGGCGCCTGCGGCCGGCGTGCCCGCGGGACCGTGCGGGCGCCTGCGGCCGGGGTGCCCGCGGGACCGTGCGGGCGCCTGCGGCCGGGGTGCCCGCGGGACCGTGCGGGCGCCTGCGGCCGGCGTGCTCGCGGGACCGTGCGGGCGCCTGCGGCCGGCGTGCCCGCGGGACCGTGCGGGCCCCGGGTCCTGGGCGGCCACGGGAGAGTGCGGGACCTTGGCCACGGCGCCGCCTCGTCCGGCACACTCGTGACCATGGAGACGGCAGAGTTCGTTCGCGCACTGGACCGGGAGGGCGGTCTGCTGGCCACGGCCGCCGAGGAGGCGGGAACCGGCGCCGAGGTGCTGTCCTGCCCGGGCTGGCGGGTGCGGGACCTGCTGCGGCACACGGGCGTCGTGCACCGGTGGGCCGCCGGCTTCGTGGCCGACGGGCACACCTCGCCCCGCCCCATCGCCGATCCGCCCGGCCTGGACGGGGCCGAGTTGCTGTCCTGGTACCGGGACGGCCACCGCCGGCTCGTGGAACTGCTGGCCATGGCACCGGCCGGACTGGAGTGCTGGACGTTCCACCGCGCGCCCTCCCCCGATCCGTCGCCGGTGGCCTTCTGGGCCCGGCGGCAGGCGCACGAGACCACGGTCCACCGCTTCGACGCCGAGTCCGCCCGCGGCGGCACCCCGGCGCCGGTCGCCACCCCGTTCGCCGTGGACGGCATCGACGAGCTGCTGCGCGGCTTCCACGCCCGCTCCAGGAGCCGGGTCCGCACTCCCGCGCCCCGGGTGCTGCGGGTGCGCGCCACCGACGCCGACGCGGTGTGGACCGTACGCCTGTCGGACGGCCCGCCGGTCACGGTCCGGGACGCCGCCCAGGACGCCGACGCCGAATTCGCCGGTCCCGCCGAGCGGTTGTACCTGGCGCTGTGGAACCGGGCGCCCTTGCCGGAGGTGACCGGCGACCGGGCGCTCGCCGAGCTGTGGCGGGAGACGTCGGCGATCGTCTGACCGCGGTGCCGTCAGCCGAGCCAGCCGGGGCGCACCAGGCCCGACTCGTAGGCGAGGACGACGAGTTGGGCGCGGTCGCGGGCGCCGAGCTTCACCATGGTCCGGCTGACGTGGGTCTTGGCGGTCAGCGGGCTCACCACCAGGCGGCGGGCGATCTCCTCGTTGGACAGGCCGATGCCGACCAGGGTCATCACCTCGCGTTCGCGTTCGGTGAGCCGGGCGAGCGCGCCGGCCGCCGCGGGCTCCTTGGAGCGGGCGGCGAACTCCGCGATCAGGCGGCGGGTCACTCCGGGCGACAGCAGGGCGTCGCCGTCCACCACCGCCCTCACCGCGCGCAGCAGTTCGTCGGGTTCGGTGTCCTTGACGAGGAAGCCGGAGGCGCCCGAGCGGATGGCCTCGAAGACGTACTCGTCGAGTTCGAAGGTGGTGAGCATGACCACCTTGACGCCCTCGAGGTCCGGGTCGCCGGTGATCCGGCGGGTCGCGGCGAGTCCGTCCAGCAGGGGCATGCGGATGTCCATCAGCACCACGTCGGGCCGCAGTTCGCGCACCTTGCGCAGGGCCTGTTCGCCGTCGGCGGCCTCCCCGGCCACCTCGATGTCCGGCTGCGCGTCGAGCAGGGCCCCGAACCCGGCCCGCACCAGTGACTGGTCGTCGGCGAGCAGTACACGGATCACCGGTCCTCCTCCTCGGCCGTCAGGGGCAGTGCGGCGAGCACCCGCCAGCCTCCGCCGGGCCGCGGTCCCGCGTCGATGGTGCCACCGAGCGCGGCGGCCCGCTCGCGCATCCCGGCCAGCCCGTTGCCGCTGCCGCCCGCGTCGCCGTCCGTGGCCGGACCGTCGTCGTCGACGGTCAGCCGCAGCGTGCCGCCGTCGTGGGCGAGGCGCACCCGCGCGTGCCGGGAGCCCGAGTGGCGTACGACGTTGGTCAGCGCCTCCTGGACTATCCGGAAGGCGGCGAGGTCCGTGCCGGGCGGCAGCCGGGGCGCGCCGCCCTCGACGTCCACCGTGAGCCCGGCGTGCGCGGCCTGCTCCACCAGTTCGGGCAGCCGGTCGAGGCCGGGCGCCGGAGCGCGCGGGGCCTCGCCGGGGGCGCGCAGCGTGCCGAGCACCTGCCGGACCTCGCCCAGCGCCTCCTTGCTGGCGGCCTTGATGGTGGTGAGCGCGGCGCGCGCCTTCTCGGGGTCGCTGTCCAGGAGCGCGAGGCCGACTCCGGCCTGCACGTTGATGACGGAGATGCTGTGGGCGAGCACGTCGTGCAGCTCGCGGGCGATCCGCAGCCGCTCGGCGTCGGCGCGGCGGCGGGCCGCCTGCGCCCGCTCGGCGCGTTCCTTGGCCCACTGCTCGCGGCGGGACCGGGCCAGCTCCGACACGGCGACGACCGCCACCACCCAGGTGCCGACGATCAGCTCCTGGCTCCAGGTGCCGGCCGTGTCACCGGCCGGGGGCAGCACCCCGTAGAGCAGGAGCGCGATGAGCGCGTGCCCGGCCCACAGCAGGCCCACGGCTGTCCAGGCGGCACGGCGGTGGCCCTCGACGACGGCGCTGAAGCAGGCGACGGCCACGGCGAGGAACACCGGCCCGTACGGGTATCCGGCGGCGGCGTAGGCCAGCGTGGCCGCCGTCGTCCCGAAGACCACGAACACCGGGTGGCGCCTGCGCCACAGCAGCAGCCCCGAGGTCAGCAGGAGCAGGGCGACCGCGTACGCGTCCAGGGGCACGCGGTGTCCCTGCTGGTTGCGGGCCGAGAAGTGGCTGCCGACGAGCACGAAGACGGTGAACACGGCGGTGGACGCCCAGGGCAGGCGGTTGCCCCGGGCCTCCTCCTCGTCGGAGCGGTTCCGCCACGGCGGCCCGTGCCGCCGGGTCCGCGGCCCGTCCGGCCACCACCGCGGCGGGCCGCCTCCGGCTGCGCGTTGCTTCACCATGCCCGCCACGCTAGACGGCCGCCGGCCCGTGACGCGTCGGCCGGGCGAGGTGATCACTCGTACTCCCGTGGAAGTACGCCGGCCCGCGCGGGGGGGGGTGCCCGGAGGCCACACCGCCACCCCGGAGCCGGACACTGCAGCCGCGCGCCGGACCGATGGCGCACGCCGACGCTGGAGCCGCGCGCCGGACCGATGGCGCACGCCTGAGCCGGAGGCGGATGCCGGCCACCGTCGGCGCGGCGCGGGTTCCGGGCGGCTCGTGGCCGTCACGACGGCAGGCCGACCCCCTGCCCCAGCCGGACCACCGCGTGCCGGAAGAACGGCTCCCGGTCCTCCACCACCCGGTGGAACTGCCCGAACAGCTCGAATCCGACCAGCCCGTACAGCTGGGCCCAGGCGGCGACCAGGGCGGCCACCACCCCGGCGGGCAGGTCCGGGGCCAGGTCGGCCCTCATCCGCTCGGCCTCCTCACGCAGTGCGCCGGGCAGCGCGGGCTCGCTCAGGGTCCCCTGCTCGTGGGCGTCGCGGACGATGCCGATGAGGAGGAGGCCGACCCGGGCCGCGGGCGGCACGGTCGTCTGCGGGGCGCTGTAGCCCGGCACGGGCGAACCGTAGATCAGGGCGTACTCGTGCGGGTGGGCGAGGGCCCAGCCGCGCACCGCCTCGCACACGGCCGTCCACCGCTCCAGGGGCCCCGCACCGGCGGCCACCGACCGGTGCGCCTCCTCGGCGGTCCCGCCCAGCGAGTCGTAGGCGTCGATGATCAACGCGGTGAGCAGGTCGTCACGGCTGGGGAAGTACCGGTACAGCGCCGAGGAGACCATGCCGAGCTCGCGGGCCACGGCGCGCAGCGAGAGCTTGGCGGCGCCCTCGGCGGCGAGCCGTCTGCGGGCCTCGTCCTTGATCGCGGCGGTGATCTCCGTCCTGGCCCGGGCGCGGGCTCCCTGTGCGGTGCTCATACGAGAAGTGTTCCACGGATCCGGAGCGGTGCACACGAATCAGTGCACCGAACCAAAAAGAGAGCACCGCTCTTGCCAGAAGGCGCCGAGCCGGTGCAGACTGAGCGCAGAAACGAGAGCACCGCTCTCCCAAACGTGGGGGTCACCATGTCGTCGTCGCCGTACTACCTCAAGGGCAGCCCGCTCAACGTCCGCCTCAACCGCGTCATCGGCTGGCTGGCCCGGCACGGGCTCAGCCTGGCGGGCACCGCCGAGCTGTCCGTGCGCGGCCGCAAGAGCGGCAAGCTCCAGCGCATCCCGGTCAACCCGCACACCCACGAGGGCGCGCAGTACCTGGTCTCGGCGCGCGGTCACTCGCAGTGGGTGCGCAACATGCGCGCCGCGGGCGGCGGGGAGCTGCGCGTCGGGCGCAAGGTCCGCGCCTTCACCGCGGTGGAGCTGCCCGACGCCGAGAAGCTCCCGATCCTGCGGACGTATCTGGAGAAGTGGGGCTGGGAGGTCAACCAGTACTTCAACGGCGTCACCGCCAAGTCCTCCGACGAGGAGATCACCGCGGCCGCCGGCGACCACCCCGTCTTCCGGATCACGGTCAGGGACTGACCGCGTCCGCCGGACCCGACGCCGACGTGCCCTCCGCGGCCTGCGCCGTGGAGGCGGCCGGGCTCGCCGTGCGCCGGTCCATCACCGTCAGGGCACGCTGCGCCAGGGGGTGGGTGCGGACGAGCTCGCCCAGCGAGGTCCGGCCCTGGGTGATCTCCTTGAACGCCCGCCAGGCCGGGCGGAAGCCGGTCAGGGCGGCGTGGAAGAGACCGGGATGGCGCTCGAACACCGCGAGCATCCGCCTGCCGACCGCCATCTCCACGCCGAGCCCGGCCTTGACGGCGAACGCGTAGTTCAGGGCCTGGCGGCGGGTGTCCACCGCGTCGTGCGCCTCGGCGATCCGCACCGCCCACTCCCCGGCCAGCCGCCCCGACCTGAGCGCGAAGGAGATCCCCTCGCGCGTCCACGGCTCCAGCAGCCCCGCCGCGTCCCCGCACACCAGCACCCGCCCGCGGGACAGCGGGGAGTCCTCGGCCCGGCAGCGGGTCAGATGCCCGGAGGAGACGCTCGGTTCAAAACCGGCGAGGCCGAGGCGGGCGACGAAGTCCTCCAGGTACCGCTTGGTGGCGGCGCCCTCGCCGCGCGCGGAGATCACGCCGACCGTCAGCGTGTCACCCTTGGGGAACACCCAGCCGTAACTGCCCGGCATGGGGCCCCAGTCGATCAGCACGCGCCCCCGCCAGTCCTCGGCGACCGTCCCGGGCACCGGGATCTCCGCCTCCAGGCCCAGGTCGACCTGGTCCAGCTTGACGCCCACGTGCGCCCCTATGCGGCTGGCGCTGCCGTCCGCGCCGACCACCGCCCGGGCGAGCACCGTCTCGCCGCCCTGGAGCACCACCGCGACCGTACGCCGGTCCGGCACCGCCGAGCCGTGCTGCTCGACCCGGGAGACCGTCACGCCCGTGCGCAGCTCGGCGCCCGCCTTCTGCGCGTGCTCGACCAGCTGCTGGTCGAACTCGGGCCGGTTGATCAGCCCGAACAGCATCCTGCGCGAACGGCGGGTGCGGGTGAAGCGGCCGTTGTGCGAGAAGGTCACGGCGTGCACCCGGTCCTTCAGCGGCAGTTCGAACCCCGGCGGCAGCGAGTCGCGCGAGGGGCCGATGATGCCGCCCCCGCAGGTCTTGTACCGGGGCAGCTCCGCCTTCTCCAGCAGCAGCACGCGCCGCCCCGCGACCGCCGCCGCGTAGGCGGCC
Organism: Streptomyces sp. NPDC004065; assembly: GCF_044903565.1. Lineage (NCBI taxonomy): Bacteria > Bacillati > Actinomycetota > Actinomycetes > Kitasatosporales > Streptomycetaceae > Streptomyces > Streptomyces sp. NPDC004065. The sequence goes on from NZ_JBJDQT010000026.1 coordinate 121,851, forward strand.
GAGGCCCCCGCGGGTCCCGCGCCCACCACGACGACGTCCCACACCTGCCGCACGTCGTCCGCCGAAGAGTTCTCACCGCTCACGATGGTCTACCGCTCCCGATCAAGCCGCCTGCCGCTGTCCTACGCATCCTACGGCGGCCGCCGCCAGGGGCCGCTGTGGGAGGATCAGCAGCGTATGCGCACTTCAGCCCCCCACGCGCCTACGTCGACACGATCACCGGAAACAGCCGTTCCGGCGGGCACCGCCTCAGGTGCCCGCCCGTACGGCGTCGCACCCACAAGGAGCGTGCCCATGTCGCCGAACCCCGTCGCCGAGGCCGTCGCCGCCCTGATGCCCAGGGCACGGGCGGAGCTCGCCGAGCTGGTGGCGTTCAAGTCGGTGGCGGACTTCGACCAGTACCCGAGGAGCGAGAGCGAGGGCGCCGCGAACTGGGTCGCGGACGCGCTGCGCGCCGAGGGCTTCACGGACGTGGCCCTGCTGGACACCCCCGACGGCACGCAGTCGGTCTACGGCTACCTGCCCGGACCCGAGGGTGCGAAGACCGTCCTGCTCTACGCCCACTACGACGTGCAGCCGCCGCTGGACGAGGCGGGCTGGACGACGCCGCCGTTCGAGCTGACCGAGCGCGACGGCCGCTGGTACGGGCGCGGCGCCGCGGACTGCAAGGGCGGGATCATCATGCACCTGCTCGCGCTGCGCGCGCTGAAGGCGGCCGGCGGCATACCGGTGCACGTCAAGGTGATCGCCGAGGGTTCGGAGGAGCAGGGCACCGGCGGCCTGGAGCGCTACGCCGAGGAGCACCCCGGCCTGCTCGAGGCCGACACGATCGTGATCGGCGACTCGGGGAACTTCCGCGTCGGCCTGCCCACCGTCACCACCACCCTGCGCGGCATGACCATGGTCCGCGTCCAGGTGGACACCCTCGAGGGCAATCTGCACTCGGGACAGTTCGGCGGGGCCGCGCCCGACGCGCTGGCCGCGCTGATCCGCGCCCTGGACTCCCTGCGGGCCCCGGACGGCTCGACGGCGGTCGACGGACTCGCCGGCGACGCCGCCTGGGAGGGCCTGCAGTACGACGAGGCGCAGTTCCGCAAGGACGCCAAGGTGCTCGACGGCGTGGAGCTGATCGGCTCGGGCACGGTCGCCGACCGCATCTGGGCCCGCCCCGCCGTCACCGTCCTCGGCATCGACTGCCCGCCGGTCGTGGGCGCCACCCCGTCCGTGCAGGCGAGCGCCCGCGCCCTGATCAGCCTGCGGGTTCCGCCGGGCGTCGACGCGGCCGAGGCGACCAAGCTGCTCCAGGCCCACCTCGAGGCGCACACCCCGTGGGGCGCCCGGGTGCGCACCGAGCAGATCGGCCAGGGCCAGCCGTTCCGCGCCGACACCGGCAGCCCTGCCTACCGGGCGATGGCCGAGGCGATGGCGGTCGCCTACCCCGGCGAGTCGATGCAGTACGCGGGGCAGGGCGGCTCGATCCCGCTCTGCAACACCCTGGCCGGGCTCTACCCGCACGCCGAGATCCTCCTCATCGGCCTGAGCGAGCCCGAGGCGCAGATCCACGCCGTGAACGAGAGCGTCTCGCCCGAGGAACTGGAGCGCCTGTCGGTCACGGAGGCCCTCTTCCTGCGCAACTACGCGGCGGGCTGACCGACTCCGCACCCGCCCGGCCGACCGACCCCACACCCGCCCGGCCGACCGACCCCACACCCGCCCGGCCGACCGACCCCACACCCGCCCGGCCGACCGACCCCGCACCCGCCCGGCCGACCGACCCCGCACCCGCCCGGCCCACCGACCCCGCACCCGCCCGGCTGCCGGACCGACGCCCTGGCCCGGCGGCCGGAACCGCGGGGCGGCCGCGGGGCCGACCCCGCGGTCGCACGGCCAGGGACACCCCGGTGGCAGGGGAACCGACCCGCGGCCGCCCGGCCCGGCCCCGCATCCGCGGCCGTGACGTGGCCCTCGCGTTCCGGTGACCAGGACCGCCCCACGGGTCACGGCCGTCCTCGCGGTCCGGCGGTCCGGAAGTCCGGCGGTGCGATGGTCCCGTGGTCCCATGGTCCGGTGCCCGAGGTCCGGTAGGTCGGCAGTCCGGTGGTGCGGGGGCCGGGAGTCCGGGGCCCTTGACTGCCAGAAGGTCCAGCAGCTCCGTGCGGTCCGGCCGTCCGTACGGCCGGACAGCCAGACGGCCCGGCAGCCGGACAGTCGGGAAGCCGGGCGGTGGATCCGGGCTGTCGCGGCCCGACGAGCCGCGCCGCACGCGCCGGTGCTCAGCCGACGGGGACGCCCGCCTCCAGGTACTGGACCGCGCCGCGCTCGCGGGCGCGCAGCGCCCAGCGCAGGCGTTCGTAGCGGACCGGGGGCAGCAGGTCGGCGGCCTCGTGCTCGGTGACGAAGCGGCAGTCCCGCAGTTCCGGCCCGGGCAGCAGCAGGCTCGCGGCGGCCCCCGAGTCGAGCCGGCCGCCGTCGAAGATCAGCCGCAGCCCGCCGTAGCCGGGCGGCACGGGCGACTCCCAGTCGACGACGAGCAGCCGGGGCACGTCGTCCAGGCGTATCCCGGTCTCCTCGGCGACCTCGCGCATGCCGGCGCGGGCAGGAGCCTCGCCGGGCTCCACGACACCTCCGGGGAACTCCCAGCCGGCCTTGTAGGTGGGATCGACGAGCAGCACACGGTCCTCCTCGTCGAACAGCAGGACCCCCGAGGCCACGGTCTCCGTCGTGGGCTCGGGGGTCTGCACGATGTCGCAGACCGGCACGGCGCCGCTGCCGACGGCCTCGGCGATGCGGACGGCCGTCTGGTGCGGGGTGAGGGCGCCGGTGTCGACGACGTGGGCGTCGGCGGTCAGCCAGGAGGCGAGCGCCGTCCGGTACGGCTCGATGTGGTCGTACGACCACCGACGCACCCGTACTTCGCCGTCGGGGAGGTCGGGCGGGACGTCCCGGCCGGCTATCCGCTCGCGCAGGATCGTTTCGGCCGGGGCGAGCAGCACATGCCGGACGCCGATGCGGCGGGCGGCGAGGCCGCCGAAGATCTCGTCCCGGTACTCCTGGCGCAGCAGGGTCATGGGGGCGACGAGTGTTCCCCCCAGCTCGGCCAGCATCGCGGCCGCCGTGTCGATCACCAGCCGGCGCCAGATCGGCAGATCCTGGTAGTCACCGACCTGGGCCAGGTGCTTGGGCGGCAGCAGGTGGGTGAGCGCCGCGCCGATGACTTCGGGGTCGAAGAGCGTGCTGTTCGGGATCAGTTCGATCAGCTCCCGTGCGGTGGTGGTCTTTCCCGCACCGAACGCGCCGTTGATCCAGACGATCACGTTGCCCCCTCTTCTGTTGGCCCCCTGTGGCTTGCCCGCTCCACCCTGCCACGGAAACCAGCCCCAGTTGAGGGCGCCGGACACGCCGACGCCGGTGCCCCCGCCCGGGGGACACCGGCGCCGCTGCCGGGCCGGGACCGTCAGCCGGCGAGGCGGGAGGCGTCGTCGACGGCGGCCGCGCCGTCCTGGTCGGGCTGGTGGTGGTCGAGGCTGCCCACGGTGTCCTTGGCGGGCAGGTCCCCGAGGGTGTCGCGATGGCCGGCGTGCGACGGGGTGACCGCGGCCACCACGAATCCGGCGGCGAGGGAGGCGAGGGCGAGCATGCTGCGCTTCTTCATACCGGGTTCAACTGCGCGGGGCCCCGGGGAGTCACGGGGGATCCGAAGGCCGGTCCCGCCCGCGCACCCCCCAGGGTCCGCCCCGGCCGGCCACCGCGGGAACCACCCAACACAACCGAACACATCCCGGGCGCCCTCTTTCAACAGACTCAGACAGGTCCTACCGTAAACGCGCAGACATGACGCGGACATGAAGATTCCGCGTCCTTCGCCGGTCCCCAGGGAGCGTTCAGCATGCGTCACCCGCACCCGCACCCGCACCCGCACCCACGCCCGCACCCGCACCCGCCCACCACCCGCCGCGGAGGGGGCCGGTCCCTCACGGCGTCCGCCCTCGCGGCGTCCCTCCTCGCCCTCGGCATGGCGGCCCCCGCGGCCGCCGCGGCCCAGGCGGAGCCGGCCTCGCCCACGGCCCGCACCTCCGCCGCGGCCGCCTCCCCCGCTGTCGCCGACGGGCTCGCCCTCACCCCGCCGATGGGGTTCAACAACTGGAACTCCACCCACTGCCGCGCCGAGTTCAACGCGTCGATGGTCAAGGCGATCGCCGACCTCTTCGTCGAGAAGGGACTGAAGGACGCCGGCTATCACTACGTCAACCTCGACGACTGCTGGGCGCTGCCGCGGCGCGACGCCGAGGGCAGGCTCGTCCCCGACCCCGCGCGGTTCCCGGACGGCATCCGGGCCGTGGCGGACTACGTCCACGCCAAGGGCCTCAAGCTCGGCATCTACACGAGCGCGGGCACCAAGACCTGCGACGGCGCCGGGTTCCCTGGCGCGCTCGGCCACGAGTACGAGGACGCCCGGCAGTTCGCCGACTGGGGCGTCGACTACCTCAAGTACGACAACTGCAACAACCAGGGCGTGGACGCCAGGCTCCGCTACACCACCATGCGCGACGCGCTCAGGGCGACCGGCCGCCCCATCGTCTACAGCATCTGCGAGTGGGGGCAGAACAAGCCCTGGGAATGGGCGTCCGGCGTCGGCCACCTGTGGCGCACCACCGGCGACATCAGCGACAACTGGGGCTCGATGCTGTCGATCCTCAAGAAGAACCTGCCGCTCGCCCCGTACGCCGGACCGGGCCACTGGAACGACCCCGACATGCTCGAGGTCGGCAACGGCGGCATGACGGACACCGAGTACCGCACCCACTTCTCGATGTGGTCGGTCATGGCCGCGCCGCTCCTGATCGGCTCCGACCTGCGCACCGCGTCCCCCGCGACCCTCGACATCCTCGGCAACAAGGAGGTCGTCGCCGTCGACCAGGACCCGCTCGGCGCACAGGGCGCCGTCGTGTCCTCCGAGGGCGGGCGCTGGGTGGTCGCCAAGGAGATGAAGGACGGCAGCCGGGCCGTCGCCCTGTTCAACGAGACCGGCCAACCGCAGCGCATCGCCACCACGGCCCGGGCCGTGGGCCTGCCCCCCGCACCCGCGTACACCCTGCGCGACCTGTGGCGGCACACCGGCTCGCACACCGCCGGCACCATCTCGGCGACCGTCCCGGCCCACGGCACCGTCCTCGTCCGGGTAGCGGCCGGCCGCCACTGGGCGGCGTACCCGCCCGCCACCGAACTCGGCGTGGACGCCCGCCCGCTCGCCGTGGAGGGCCGGCCCGCCGCGCTGACCACCACGGTGACCGGCCTGGGCCGCACCCCGGCCACCAGGGTCTCCGTGTCGCTGACGGGCCCGCGGGGCTGGACGGTACGGGCCGAGTCCCCCACGCGCGCGGCCGCGCTGCCCACGGGCAGGGCCCTGCGCACCACCTGGTCCGTCACGGCCCCGGCGGGCACGCCCACCGGGGCCTACCCGCTGACCCTGAGCGAGACGCACCGCTCGCCGGCGGGTGCGCGGGCGAGCAGTACGCTGCCGCTGACCGCGTGGGTGGTGGTACCCCCGCCCACGGGAACGTCCTTCCTCGGTGACCTCCCGTGGATGTCGGCCGCCAACGGCTACGGGCCGGTGGAACGCGACACCAGCAACGGAGAGAGCGCCGCGGGCGACGGTCACCCGATCACCCTGGGCGGGGTGGTGTACGCCAAGGGGCTCGGGGTGCACGCGGACAGCGCCGTCGAGTACTACACCGGCGGCGCCTGCACCAGGGTGACCGCGGACGTCGGCGTCGACGACGAGAAGGGTGCCAGGGGCACCGTCGCCTTCGAGGTGTGGGCGGACGGCACGAAGGTGGCCTCGACGGACGTACTGACGAACGCCGACGCCGCCCGGCCGGTCACGGCGGACGTGACCGGCGCGCGGGTGGTCCGGCTGGTCGTCACCGACGGCGGCGACGGCATCGACTCCGACCACGCGGACTGGGCGGACGCGCGGCTGAGCTGCTGAGCCGGTGCGCCGGTGCGCCGCCGGCTGCCGGGGCGGGTGAGGGGAGGCTCGGCGTCCGCCGGAGCCGGGTGGTGCGCACGGCGGACCATCCGGCGGCCGGGGACGGTCAGACGCCGAGGGCCGTGGCGTCCGGCTGGGCGGCGAGCGCCGCCGCGGCCGCCCCGACCAGACCCGCGTCCGTGCCCATCTGCGCCGGGGCGACCGTCAGCTGCCGCGCGAAGGAGAGAGTGGCGTAGTCGGTGAGGGCCTTGCGCAGCGGTGCGAGCAGTACGTCCCCCGCCTTGCCCACTCCCCCGCCGATCACCGCGATGTCGATCTCGACCAGGGTCGCGGTGGCGGCGATGCCCGCCGCCAGGGCACGGGCGGCACGCTCGAAGGAGGCCACGGCGACCGGGTCCCCGGCGCGGGCCGCGGCGGCCACCGCCGCGGCCGAGGCGTCGCCGTCCGGACCCGGCCGCCAGCCGTTCTCCAGCGCCCGGCGCGCGATGTTCGGTCCGCTGGCGATGCGCTCCACACAGCCGCGCGACCCGCACGGGCAGGGGTCGCCGTCGAGGTCGACGCTGATGTGGCCGATGTGGCCGGCGTTCCCGGTCGGGCCGGGATGCAGATGGCCGCCGAGGATGAGGCCGCCGCCGACGCCGGTGGAGACCACCATGCACAGCGCGTTGTCATGGCCCCGGGCGGCGCCCTGCCAGTGTTCCGCCGCGGTGATGGCCACGCCGTCGCCGATCAGCTCCACGGGCAGGCCGCCGGCCGCGGCACGCGCCCGCTCGGCCAGCGGGTAGTCGCGCCAGCCCGGTACGTTCACGGGGCTGACCGTGCCCGCGGAGGCATCCACGGGGCCGGCGCTGCCGATGCCCAGGGCCGTGGCGCGTCCCCACAGGGGCGACCCGGTCAGGTCGCCGAGCACCGCCTCCACGGCCCGCATCACGGTCTCGCCGTCCTCCCGCGCGGGCGTCGGGCGCTGCGCACGCAGGAGGATGCCGCCGCGGCCGTCCACCAGCGCCCCGGCGATCTTCGTGCCGCCGATGTCGAGCGCTGCCACGAGGTCGGTGTGCATCAGAGTCAGATCTCCCCGTTCAACCATGGGACAACCAAGAGGTGGGCGCAGTCCGGCCGCGCGGTGGGGACACGGGCCGGAGTGTGCGGTGGACAGTCTCTCTTGTGTATGACAACGTTGTCCAGGCTCTATGCTCGACGCCACATCCTCATATGGACCCATGGGTCACCGCATCCCCGTGGACGACAGGACAGGACGCCGCATCGTGCCAGAGACCGCCCGCCGGGCCGACCGCCCCGCAGACCGTGCCGCCGGGAAGCGCTACGGCAACCGTCCGACGATGAAGGACGTGGCGGCCCGGGCCGGTGTCGGCCTCAAGACCGTCTCCCGGGTGGTCAACGGCGAGGCCGGGGTCACCCCGGACACCGAACGGCGCGTCCAGGAGGCCATCGAGGCGCTCGGCTTCCGCCGCAACGACAGCGCGCGGGTGCTGCGCAAGGGCCGTACGGCGAGCATCGGGCTGGTCCTCGAGGATCTGGCCGACCCCTTCTACGGGCCGCTCAGCCGCGCGGTCGAGGAGGTCGCGCGGGCGCACGGCGCGCTGCTCATCAACGGATCCAGCGCGGAGGACCCGAACCGTGAGCAGGAACTGGCGCTCGCCCTGTGCGCGCGGCGGGTGGACGGACTGGTCATCATCCCGGCCGGCGACGACCACCGGTACCTCGAGCCCGAGATCAAGGCGGGGGTCGCGACCGTGTTCGTGGACCGCCCGGCGGGCAGGATCGACGCCGATGTCGTCCTGTCGGACAACTTCGGCGGCGCCCGCGACGGTGTGGCGCATCTGATCGCCCACGGGCACCGGCGGATCGGGTTCATCGGCGACATGCCCCGCATCCACACGGCCGCGGAGCGGCTGCGCGGCTACCGGGCGGCCATGGAGGACGCGGGGATACCGGTCGAGGACGCGTGGATGTCGCTGGGCGTCACCGACCCGGAGCGGGTGCGGCGGGCCGCGGAGGCGATGCTGTCCGGCGACGAGCCGGTGACCGCGGTCTTCACTGGCAACAATCGGGTGACGGTCACCGTGATCCGGGTGCTGGCCGAGCAGTCGCGGCCGGTGGCGCTCGTGGGGTTCGACGACATCGAGTTGGCGGATCTGCTGGATCCGGGCATCACGGTGGTCGCGCAGGACGCGGCGGCGCTGGGGCGTACGGCTGCGGAGCGGCTGTTCCGGCAGCTGGACGGGACGTTGGTGGCGCCGGAGCGGATCGAGTTGCCGACGCGGCTGGTGACCCGGGGGTCGGGGGAGTTGCCGCCGGCGGCGGCGTGAGGGTCCTGTCCTCCGGGGCTCCGCCCCGGGGGCCCGGCGGGGGCTGTGCCGCCCGCGCCCCCGCTTTGGCTTTGCCCACCCGCCCGCCCGACTCGGTGGGATGAGAAGTCACCGTCCCTGGGGCTCTGCCCCAGACCCCGGCAGGGGGCTCCGCCCCCTGCACCCCCTTTGCCCCATCCGGCCCACCCGACGCGGTGGGACGAGGAGTTGCCGCCACGGGGCTCCGCCCCGGACCCCACGCGGGGCTGCGCCCCCTGCACCCCCCTTGCCCCATCCGGCCCACCCGACTCGCTGAGGTGAGGCGGCACCCCCACGGGGCTCCGCCCCGGACCCCACGCGGGGCTCCGCCCCTGCACCCCGGGAGAGGGCTGCGCCCCTGCACCCCTTGGGGCACCGCCCCGGGACCCACGCGGGGCAACGCTCCAGCACCCCATACGGGGCACCGCCCCGGGACCCCAGCGGGCCTCCGCCCCGAATCCCACGCGGGTGCACCACCCCTGCACCCCATGCGGGGCGCCATCCCGCACCCCGTGCAAGGCTCCCCCTGCACCCCACCGCCCTACCCCACGCCCCCCGCGCCTCCCACGCCCTCCACGCCCCCCGCGGCGTGGACGTGTCAGTGATTTTGTGTAAGTCCTTGGGGTTCATACGGCGTTGAGTCGGTCCTCGAAGAACAGGGAGAACTGGTTCAGCGCCGTCTTCCA
>NZ_JBJDQT010000027.1:0-130287 GCF_044903565.1 Streptomyces sp. NPDC004065
CGTGCTCCGCGTGTTTTGGGCGCGGCCGGGGCGCGTGCGGGACGCCGTCACCGTGTGGTGGCGCCTGACGAAGAAATGAGCCCCCCGCCCCCCCCCGGGGGGGGGGGCGGGGGGGGGGGCGGCCCCCCGCGCCGGGGGCGCGTCGGAGGCGCGTGGGCAGCGCGTCGGAGGCGCGTGGGCAGCGCGTCGGAGGCGCGTGGGCAGCGCGTCGGGGCGCGGCCTCAGAAGATCAGGGCCAGGGCGTAGGCCAGGAAGAAGGCCGCGACCAGCACGACCAGGATCAGGATCAGGGTGAGCGGTCCCTTCGCCCACCCCTTGGGCGGGTTGTGGGTCTCGCGGGGGCCCGCCTCGGGCATGCTGCTCTCGGCGGGCGGGGTCTCGCCGGGCGGCACGCCGCCGCCGGGTTCGAGCCCGGTCGTCCGTTCCGGTTCGGGGTCTGGATTGACGTAACTCATGCTCCCCGGGTCCCCCGATCCGGCCGCGATCAACAAAACGGGGCTACTTCCCGGTTCGGGTCCCCGGACCGCGCTCACCTGGGCTACATTCGACCCGCTCGACAACGGTACTCATCGGCGGAGTCACCCTCCGTACACCCCAGGAGCAGCGCATGCGCGACTTCGCCCTCGCTCCGCCGGCGGTCTCCTCCCTGGCCGGCGGGCTCGCCGACAGTGTCTTCGACAACGCGGAGATCCGGCCGGCGCTGCCGGTGCTGGCGCGTCGCGCGGACCCCTCCGCGCAGGAGTGGGAGCAGGTGACCGCCGCCCAGCTGCGGGACGAGGTGTCCGACGTGGCCCGCGGCCTGGTCGCGTCCGGCATCTCTCCGGGCCACCGGGTGGCCGTGATGGCCCGTACCCGCTACGAGTGGACGATCCTCGCCTACGCGCTGTGGGCGGTGGGGGCCGAGGTCGTCCCCATCTATCCGACCTCCTCGCGCGACCAGGTGGAGTGGATCCTGCGCGACGCCGGGTGCGTGGCCGTGGTGGTGGAGGACGAGCAGGGCGTGATGACGGTCGGCTCCGTGTGCGCCTCGCTGCCGCGGCTGCAGCACGTGTGGCAGCTGGACACCGGCGCGCTGGAGCAGCTGGTCGAGCGGGGCGCGGTGGTGCCCGCGACCACGGTCGACTCACTGCGCCGGATCGTGCTGCCGGACGCGACCGCCGCGATCGCCTACACCTCGGGCACCTCCGGGCACGCCATGGGGTGCGCGCTGAGCCACCGGGCGCTGGCGAGCCCCTGCGACACCCTGCTGGCCGGCTGGGGCCACACGGCCGCGCCGCCCGGGGAGCAGGCGTCGGTGCTGGCCTTCCTGCCGTTCTCGCACGTGTACGGGCTGATGATCCAGGGCCTGTGCCTCCGCGGCGGCATCCTGATGGGCCATGAGCCCGAGCTGAGCGAGGAGGCGCTGGTGTCGGCGCTGCGCTCGTTCCGGCCGACGTACTTCTACGCGGTGCCGTCGGTGTTCGAGAAGATCTACAAGAACTTCCTGCGCACCGCCCGGGAGTCGGGCCGGGGCGCGCTGTTCGAGCGGGCCGCCGAGACGGCGCGCGACTTCGCGACCGCACAGGAGCGGCACCGGCTGGGCCGGGGCTCGGGCCCGGGCATCGACCTGCGGCTGCAGCACGCCCTGTACGAGCGGACGGTGTACCGCAAGCTGCGGGCCGCGCTGGGCGGCCGTATCGTGCGCGGCACCTCCGGCGGCTCGCCGCTCAGCCGGGAGCTGTCCCTGTTCTACGAGGGCATCGGCATCTACGTGCACGACGGGTACGGCCTGACGGAGACCGCCGGCGGCATCACCATGCAGCCGCTGGGCCGGGAGAAGTCGGGCACCGTCGGCAAGGCCCTGCCGGGCACCGCGATCGAGGTGGCCGACGACGGGGAGATCCTGGTGCGGGGCCCGTCGGTGTTCCAGGGCTACGTCAACGACGAGGTCGCGACCCGGGCCGCCCTGCGGGGCGGCTGGCTGGCCACCGGCGACCTCGGGCACCTGGACGCCGAGGGATACCTGACGATCACCGGGCGCAAGAAGGACGTCATCATCACCAGCGGCGGCAAGAGCGTCTCCCCCGCCCCGCTGGAGCAGCGGCTCAGGATGCACCCGCTGGTCCACCAGGCGGTGGTGGTCGGCGACAACCGGCCGTGCGTGGGTGCGCTGATCACGCTGGACCCGCAGTTCGTGGCGCACTGGCGCGCGGCGCTGGCGCTGCCGGGGGACCCGGCCGGCCGCGAGGCCCGCGAGGAGAACGCGCTGCGCGAGGAGATCGGCCGGGCGGTGGCGGCGGCCAACAGCGTCGTCTCCCGCTCGGAGTCCATCCGTGTCTTCCGCGTGCTGCCGGAGCCCTTCGACGTGGCCAACGGACTGCTCACGCCGTCGATGAAGCTGCGCAGGGACGCCATAGTGGAGCGCTACGCCTTGGAGATCGACGCCATGTACCAGGCGCGGGGCCGCCAGAGCCGCCGGCCGGTGGGGAACGACCCGGCGGCCGAGTGGGACGACTCCGACGACGTCTTCCGCTGAGCGGCCACGATCCGCCGAGCCGCCGCGGCCCGCGGACCGGCCACGATCCGCCGAGCGGCCGCGTTCCGCCGAGCGGCGGCGCGCGGCACGGCCCGGGCGGCGCCCGACGCGGGGGCGACGGGGCCGCCGCCCGGCCGCGTTCCGCAGCGCGCGGCGCGCGACACGCCCGCCCGGTACCCGACGCGGAGACGACGCACGCGGGGCGCCGCGCGGGCGGCCCCGCGCGGGGGCGAGCGAAGAGCGCGGGGCGCGGGGCCGGGCGGGGCGCGAAGCCCGGGCACGGCACGGACCCCCGGCACGGCGCGAAGCCCGGGCGGGGCGCGAAACCCGGGCGGGGCGTGAAGCCCGGGCACGGCACGGACCCCCGGCACAGCACGGGGCTCGCGCGGGGCCGGAGGCCGGGCGCGCCCGGTCGGGGCGCGGAGGCCGGGCCGGGCGCTGCCGGGCGCGGGCCCGAGCGGCGCGGCCCGTGGGCGGCTTTCCTCTGCGACGGCTTCCCGGCGGCGCGCAGGCGTGAGGTCGGCGCTACGGGATACCAGTGTTTGCATGTTCCCGACAAAGCCAATCGTCGTCCCCGCGCGGGCCGTCCGCCCCCTCGGGACCGCCGGCGCCGCCCCCGTCCGTGCCCATGTCCGGAAAGGGAGGTGAACCGTGGTCTTCCTCGTCGCGGCACTGCTGCTGCTGGCCGTCGTCCTCGGCTCGGTGGCCTATCTCCCCTGGCCCGTCACGGTCGTGCTCGGCGCGGTCGTCGTGGTCTGGCTGGCCGTCTTCACCGTGCGTGAACGCAGGCGGCGCGCCCGAGCGGGGAGGGCGTGAGCGATGCGGCTGACCGCCCCGCCCCGGCAGTACACCGGCAGGCGCGACACCGAGGGAATGGCCGTGGCCTCCTTCGTCCTCGGTCTGGTCGGCCTGGTGGTGCTCAATGTGGTCCTCGGTCCCGTCGCCACCGCCCTGGCCGTGACCGCGCTGCGCCGCGGCACGCCGCGCCCCTTCCGGGCCCGTCTGGGGCTCGCGCTCGGCATCGCCGACCTGCTGGTCCTCGCCGTCCTGCTGGCCGTCAGCCACGGCGCCACCTGGACCGCGTTCGGCTGACGCCGCCTGTCCCCCGCGGCCCCCACCACTGAGATCCGCCCCACGGGGTACTCACGCGTAGGCCCCGCACCCATGGGAACAAGACAGTGGGACGCAGGAAGGAAAGGACGACCGCCCGGCGGATCACGCCGGGCCGGGAAGGCGAGATGGCAACCGAGCCGCCTGGGGACGACACACTGGCTACCGAGGGCATTCCGAGTCGCACCGCCCGCTTCGCGGGCGAGCTGCACCATGTGACCGGTGCGCGCCTCGCCGCCGAGGAGTTCCTCGACGACCTGGCACGGACCTCACTGCCCTCGGCGTCGGAGCACTGGGACGACATCCTGCTGGTCGTCACCGAGCTCGCGGCGAACGCGGTGCAGTACGCGCCGGGCCCCTTCGAGCTGCGGATGCGCCGGACCTTCGACGGGGTGCACGTGACGCTGAGCGACACCAGCACCACCCGGCCGGAGCCGCGGCCCTTCCAGCCCAGCCGCGGCGGCGGGGGCATCGGCTGGCACCTGATCCACACGCTGTGCGACCAGGTGAGCGTGGTGGTCAACGAGCGCGGCAAGGACGTGCACGTGTTCCTGCCCTGGTGAGCCCCGGCCGTGCGGGCCGGGGTTCCGGGTCCGCTCAGGCGGTGGCCGTCTCGCGCGGCGGGAGCCCGTGGTAGTACTCCCCGACCCGGCTCAGGTACTCCCGGTCCATGGTCTCGCTGTCGGTGCGGAAGCGCGGGGCCTCCTTGATCTCCGCCCGGGAGCAGGCCACGGCTATCCTCCGCTCCCCCGGGTCGATGGCGGCCACCACGCCGGCCGGGACCAGGACGCTGCTGCCGAACACCCACACCCCGGTGTCCACGACCAGATGGGTCATGCCGAAGTGGTCTGCCTCCCGGTCGACATGGCCGACGGTGCCGTCGGTGGCGACGACGGTGAAGCCGGTCGGATCAAGTCCCTCGGCATGACCGGCCTGCGGCGGGTACGTCCACATTCCTTCGATGGTCACGCTGCTCCTTCCTCCCCGGGCGGACCCTCACCGCACCAACTACCCTGCGCCGACGGCGCCATTCGGCGTCCCGGGCCTCTGTCCGGGACCGGACTGCGCGGCGGTGAACAGTTCGAGTGTGCCGGTCATCTCCAGCAGCCGCTCGAGGGCCGCGGGCCGCTGGTCCAGGTGGAGCGCCACGTCCGCCGCGTGCGTACGGCGCCGGATCCGCAGCAGCGCGGACAGGCCGGAGGAGTCGACGCCGGTCAGGTCCGAGAAGTCGAGGCGCAGTTCGGCGACCGGGTGGCGCGCGGCGGGACGCCGGGCCATCAGGGCCTCCACCGTCTCCACCAGCTTCCCCTGGGTCTCGTAGTCGAGGTCGCCGCGCACGCGCACCACGACGGCGTGGGGACGGTTCTCGACGGACAGGCTGAACGGCGAGGGCGGCGGCACAGTGGTCATACGGGCATTCCGGGGGTCTGGGTCTTCGGCGAAGACGTCGTTTCGGCAGGAGGTCGTTCGGCGGGAGGTCGTTCGGCGGGAGGTCGGTCGTTCGACGGGAGGTCAATCGGCCCGCGTACCCCCGTTTTCCGGTCTCATGCGCACCGTTCCCGGGTGAGTTTTCCGACGCCCGCGCAGGCGTGCGAGGTTTTGTTGCGGGCGGCTCGAGTGGGTTAGCCTGCGGCGTATTTTTCTCATCGCGCACTTCCGTGACGTGCGGAAATGCGGTACGTACGCGGGGTCCACGACGGCCCGGCGGGGGTTTCGAGTCCTCAGCGCCGAGGACTCCTGGGGAGCGGGACGAGGGTGCGCATGACCAGCGACAGGACCGTGGCCGACCGGGTGCCGGGAGACCAGGAACTGCGGCAGCTCCTCGCCGGTCTGACGGCCGTGCGGGACGGCGACTTCGGCACCCGGCTGCCCGAGGACGCCGACGGGCTGCTGGGCGACATCGCCACCGTGTTCAACGGCATGGTCGACCAGTTGTCCGTGTTCACCTCGGAGGTCACCCGGGTGGCCCGGGAGGTCGGCACCGAGGGGACCCTCGGCGGCCAGGCGGAGGTGCCCGGGGTCTCCGGCACCTGGGCCGACCTGACCGACTCGGTCAACGCCATGGCCGGCAACCTCACCACCCAGGTGCGGGACATCGCCCAGGTGGCGACCGCGGTGGCCAAGGGCGACCTCTCGCAGAAGATCGACGTGCCCGCGCGGGGCGAGATCCTCCAGCTGAAGGAGACCGTCAACACGATGGTCGACCAGCTGTCCGCGTTCGCGGGCGAGGTCACCCGCGTCGCCCGCGAGGTCGGCACCGAAGGACGCCTCGGCGGCCAGGCGAAGGTGCCCGGCGTCGCCGGCGTGTGGCGGGACCTCACCGACTCGGTGAACTTCATGGCGGGCAACCTCACCAACCAGGTCCGCAACGTCGCCCAGGTGACCACGGCGGTCGCCAAGGGCGACCTCTCGCAGAAGATCACCGTCGACGCCCGCGGCGAGATCCTGGAACTGAAGAACACCATCAACACGATGGTCGACCAGCTCGGCGCGTTCGCCGACGAGGTCACCCGCGTCGCCCGCGAGGTCGGCACCGAAGGCCGCCTGGGCGGCCAGGCCGACGTCAAGGGCGTCAAGGGCACCTGGCGGGACCTGACCGACTCGGTGAACTTCATGGCGGGCAACCTCACCGCGCAGGTGCGCAACGTGGCCCAGGTGGCCACCGCAGTGGCCCAGGGCGACCTCTCGCAGAAGATCACCGTCGACGCCCGCGGCGAGATCCTCGAGCTGAAGAACACCATGAACACGATGGTCGACCAGCTCGGCGCGTTCGCCGACGAGGTCACCCGCGTCGCCCGCGAGGTCGGCACCGAAGGGCGCCTCGGCGGCCAGGCCGACGTCAAGGGCGTCTCGGGCACCTGGAAGGACCTCACCGACAACGTCAACGTGATGGCGTCCAACCTCACCGGGCAGGTCCGCTCCATCGCGCAGGTCGCCACCGCCGTGGCCCGCGGCGACCTGTCCCGGAAGATCACGGTCGAGGCCAAGGGCGAGGTCGCCGCGCTGGCGGACGTGATCAACACCATGGTGGACACGCTGTCCGCGTTCGCCGACGAGGTCACCCGCGTCGCCCGCGAGGTCGGCACCGAGGGACGCCTCGGCGGCCAGGCCCACGTCCCCAACGTGGCGGGCACCTGGAAGGACCTCACCGACAACGTCAACTCGATGGCGAACAACCTCACCGGCCAGGTCCGCAACATCGCGCTGGTGACCACCGCGGTGGCCCGCGGCGACCTGTCGAAGAAGATCGACGTCGACGCCCGCGGCGAGATCCTGGAGCTGAAGACGACCATCAACACGATGGTCGACCAGCTCTCCGCGTTCGCCGACGAGGTCACCCGCGTCGCCCGCGAGGTCGGCACCGAGGGACGCCTCGGCGGCCAGGCCGAGGTGGAGGGCGTTTCGGGTACCTGGAAGCGGCTCACCGAGAACGTCAACGAACTGGCCGGCAACCTCACGCGCCAGGTCCGGGCGATCGGCGCGGTGGCCAGCGCCGTGGCGGAGGGCGACCTGACCCGGTCGATCACCGTCGAGGCCTCCGGCGAGGTCGCCGAACTCAAGGACAACATCAACTCCATGGTGGAGTCGCTGCGCCAGACCACCCGGGCCAACCAGGAACAGGACTGGCTGAAGACCAACCTCGCGCGGATCACCGGCCTGATGCAGGGCCACCGCGACCTGCCCGTGGTGGCCGAGCTGATCATGGAGGAGCTCACCCCGCTGGTGTCCGCGCAGTACGGCGCCTTCTACCTCGCCGAGGACGGCGAACGCGGCCCGGTGCTCAGCCTGGTCGGCTCCTACGGCAGGCCCGACGACGAGCGGCCCACCCGCTTCCCCTTCGGCCGCTCACTGGTGGGCCAGGCCGCGCGCAGCCGCCGTACGATCACCGTGGACGAGCTGCCCGCGGGCTACGTCACCATCTCCTCCGGGCTCGGCCAGGCCGTGCCGACCGCGCTGATCCTGCTGCCGATCCTGTTCGAGGACCAGGTCCTCGGCGTCATCGAGCTGGCCTCGGTCACCGCGTTCACCCCGATCCACCGGGACTTCCTGGAGCAGCTGCGGGAGGCCATCGGCGTCAACGTCAACACCATCGTGGCCAATGCCCGCACCGACGAGCTGCTCGGCGAGTCGCAGCGGCTGACCGCCGAACTCCAGGCGCGCTCGGCCGAGTTGCAGGCCCAGCAGGAGGAGCTTCAGCGCTCCAACGCCGAACTGGAGGAGAAGGCCTCGCTGCTGGCGACGCAGAACCGCGACATCGAGGCCAAGAACCTGCAGATCGAGCAGGCGCGGCAGGAACTCGAGGCGCGCGCCCAGCAGTTGTCGCTGGCGTCGAAGTACAAGTCGGAGTTCCTGGCCAACATGAGCCACGAGCTGCGCACCCCGCTCAACAGCCTGCTCATCCTCGCCCAGCTGCTCGCCCAGAACCCCTCGCGCAACCTCACCCCCAAGCAGGTGGAGTACGCGGGCATCATCCACTCCGCGGGCAGCGACCTGCTCCAGCTGATCAACGACATCCTGGACCTGTCCAAGGTCGAGGCGGGCAAGATGGACGTCACCCCGGAGCGGGTGCCGCTGCGCCAGCTCATCGAGTACGTCGAGGCGACCTTCCGGCCGATGACGACGCAGAAGGGCCTGGAGTTCGCCGTCACCACCGCGGCGGGCGCACCGGCCGACCTGCTCACCGACGACTCCCGGCTGCGCCAGGTGCTGCGCAACCTGCTGTCCAACGCGGTGAAGTTCACCGAGCAGGGCGGTGTCGAGCTGTGCATCGAGCCGGCCGCGGACGACGAGGTCCCCGAGGGGGTCGTCCGGGGCGGCGCCGTCGTGGCGTTCCGGGTCAAGGACACCGGCATCGGCATCCCGGCGCAGCACCTGGAGTCGATCTTCGGTGCGTTCCAGCAGGCGGACGGCACCACCAGCCGCAAGTACGGCGGCACCGGCCTCGGCCTGTCCATCACCCGGGAGATCGCCCATCTGCTCGGCGGCGCCGTGGCCGTGGACAGCGCGCCCGGCCGGGGCAGCACCTTCACCCTCTACCTGCCCGTCACGCGGCCCGACTTCGAGCAGCTGCTCGGCACCGGACGGCCGCCGGAGAAGGCCCCGGCCGAGCTGGTCTCCTCGGCGGCCGCCGACCGGACCGCCGCCGCCGCGCAGTCCGGCGCGGACGGGCGGCGCCGGCGCCGGCTCCTCGTGGTGGAGGAGCGGCCCCGCGGACTGCTGACCCTGGTCGCCGAGAGCGTGGTCGCGGACGTGGCCCGGCACAGCCCGGACGAGGGCGCCCTGCCCGCGGTGGACGTGCTGACCGCCACCGGGGCGCAGGAGGCGGCCGGCGCGCTGGCGGCCGAGCCGTGCCACTGCGTCGTCCTGGAGCTGGACATGTCCGGCGGCGAGGCCTCCCGCTTCCTCGAGGCGCTGGACGGCGACTCGGCGCTTGCGGGCGTGCCGGTGCTCGTGCACAGCGGCCACCGGCCGGACGTGGCGCGGGCGGAGGCGCTGCGCTCGCGCGCCGACGACGGCTCCATGGAGTTCCTCTCCAGCCTGGACGAGCTGCGCGAGCGCATCGCGCTGCACCTGTCCGCCGAGGAGCCCGGGGACGTGCTGTCCCTGGTGCGCGCCGAGGACCCGCAGGAACTCGCGCCGCCCGTGGACGACGCGTTCGCCGGGCGCACCGTCCTCGTCGTCGACGACGACGCGCGCAACCTCTTCGCCCTCAGCGGGATCCTGGAGCTGTACGGCTTCCGGGTGCTGCACGCGGAGAACGGGCGCAAGGGCATCGAGACGCTGCTCGGCAACCCGGACATCGCGCTGGTGCTGATGGACGTGATGATGCCGGAGATGGACGGCTACACCGCGACGGCCGAGATCCGCGCGCTGCCGCAGTACGCGGACCTGCCGATCATCGCCGTCACCGCCAAGGCGATGCCCGGGGACCGGGAGAAGTCGCTGGCCTCGGGGGCGAGCGACTACGTCACCAAGCCCGTCGACACGCAGGACCTCATCGCCTGCGTCCGGCGCTGGCTGTCCGCGTGAGCGCGACCGCACCCGTCCCGCCACGCGGCGGGCCGGGCCCGGCCCGGCGCGGCCCCCTCCGCGCCCCGACGTCGTACAGCCGAGGAGCGAGCGCATCGTGAGCACGTCCGAGCAGCACCGCGAGCGGCCCGGCACCGAGCCGCGCCCGGAGCCGTCCGCGCCCGTCGCACCGGACCGGGCCGACGGCACGGCGCGCCCCGGCACGGCGCGCCCCGGCGCGGCGGGCGCCCCGGCCACCTCTCCGGTCGGCCGGCTGGCGGCCACCGTGGAGCGGCTGCGCAGCGAGGTGCGCGCCGCGCAGGCGGAGGCGGAGGGCCGGGCCCTGATCGAGCTGGCCAAGGGCATCCTGGTGGAGCGGCTCGGCTGCGGTCCGGCCCAGGCGGCACGGCAGCTCGCGGAGCTGACCGAGCAGGCCGGGGTGACGCCGCTGGAGTTCGCGGTGGAGGTGATCAACCAGGCCGCCCGGGACCGGGTGGCGGAGGTGACGGACGCCTTCCTCAGCGCCGCGGCGGGGGCGCCCGAGCGGGACACGGCCGCCGTACGGCTGCGGGCCGCGGAGAGCGGCCTGCTCGCCGCGCACGACACCCAGGCCGTCGCCGACTCCCTGCTGGAGCACGCGCTGCGCCCGCTCGGCGCGGTGGCCGTGGCGGTGTGGGCCGCCGGCGCCGACGGCTCGCTGACCCTCGCGGGCAGCGCCGGGTTCTCGCCGGCCGAGGCGACCCGCTGGCGGTACGTGCCGCCGGAGGTGGCGACCGTGGCCCGCCGGGGCCTGACGGAGCGCACCGGCCAGTGGTTCGCCTCCCTTGCCGACACCGGCCTGCCCACCGTCGGCCGGCATCCGCATCCCGAGGGCGGGCGGGTGGCCGTGCCCGCGGGCACCGGGGGACGCATCCACGGGGTGCTGGAGATCGCCTGGCCGGGCCCGCTGGAACCGCAGCCGCCCCAGGTGGTGCGACAGGTGGAGGCGCTCGCCGAACTGTGCGCGCACACCCTGGAGACGTACACGCCGCGCCCGGAGACGGGCCAGGAACCGCGCGTCCTGCCCGACGCCGCGGAGCTCATGGACCTGGCGGACGGGCTGCACGACCCCGCGCTGGTCCTGGTGCCGCACATCGACGCCTCGGGACAGCTGGCCGACTTCCGCATCCAGCACGTCAACAACCGCTTCCTCGACCCGGCCGGCCGCCCGCGGGCCGTGGTCAGCGGCGCCCTGCTGCTGGAGGCCTACCCCATGGCGGCCGGGCGCAGCGAGCTGTTCCAGCGGGTGGAGCGGGTGTACGCCACGGGCGAGTCGTTCCGGGCGCACCGGATGCGGCTGACGGCGCTCGTCGACCAGGTGCCGCTGTCGGCGGTGGCGGACATCAGCATCAGCCGGCACGGCAGCAGCGTGCTGCTGATCTGGCGGATCGAGGACGAGGCGGCGCGGCTGGCGAGCCTGCTCCAGCACGCCCAGCGCCTCGGCCGCATCGGCGGCTTCGAGGAGAACCTGCTCACCGGCGAGATCACCTGGAACGACCAGCTGTTCCACCTCTACGGCAAGTCCCCGTCGAGCAGTCCGGTGCCGCTGGAGGAGCTGCCCGCGCACGCCCACCAGGACGACGCCGTCCCGCTCGGCCGGTTCCTGCGCACGGTGCTGCACCGGCGCCGGCCCGCCTCGGCCGCGTTCCGGCTGCAGCGGCCCGACGGGGTGACCCGGCACATCCGCGTGGTCGCCGAGCCGGTCCTGGACGCCGACGGGCGGCTGTTCGTGGTGCGCGGGGCCTACCAGGACATCTCCGCCCAGCACTGGACCGAGGTGGCGCTCGCCGCGACCCGGGACCAGCTCGCGCACACCGAGCAGCAGGCCACCGAGCGCAACCGGCTGACCCTCCAGCTGCAGCACGCCATCATGCCGCCCGCCCAGGCGCCGCTGCAGGTGCCCGGTCTGGAGATCGCGGTGCGCTACCGGCCCGCCGAGACCGAGCAGCTGGTGGGCGGCGACTGGTACGACGCCGTGGTGCTGCCGTCCGGGCTGGTGCTGCTGTGCGTGGGCGACGTGGCCGGGCACGGCATCGAGGCCGCCACGAGCATGGTGGTGCTGCGCAACGCGCTGCGCGGGCTGGCGGTGACCGGCGCCGGGCCGGGGCAGCTGCTGTCGTGGCTGAACATCGTGGCGCACCATCTGACGGGTGCCGTCACCGCCACGGCGGTCTGCGCGCTGTACGACCCCGGGCGGCGGACGCTGCGCTGGGCGCGGGCGGGTCATCTGCCGCCCGTGCTGGTGCGCGGCACCGACGCCGCGCCGCTGCCGCTGGTCAGGGGAATGCTGCTGGGCGCGGTGCCGGAGGCCGTGTACGAGGAGGCGGAGCTGGACTTCGCGCCGGAGGACACGCTGCTGATGTACACCGACGGCCTGATCGAGCGGCGGGACCGGTCCGTGGAGGAGTCGCTGACGCATCTGCTGACCACGGCCCGTTCGGCGCCCAAGACGCTGGACCAGCAGCTGGACCGGCTGCTGACGTACAGCAGGTCGGACACCGACGACGACACCTGCATCGTGGGCATCCGCGTGGCCTGACGCGACGTCACGGTCACGGCTACCCGTCCGGGGTGTGCGCCGCCCGCGCGGGGGCACTTGGAGGCGGCGACACGTCCCCGACTCCGGGGGCGTACCCCCACGGAGGTGCACCGATGGCCGACGACCGCCCGCGGGAGCCCACGACCCGGTATCCCCGGCCGGAGTTCCCGCAGCAGGAGCAGCAGCACCCGGGCTGGACCGGGCCGATGGACCCGCCGCCGGACCACGGCGAGGAGTCGTACCGGGGCAGCGGTCTGCTCACCGACCGCAAGACCCTGCTGACGGGCGGCGACTCGGGCATCGGCCGGGCGGTGGCGATCGCCTTCGCGCGGGAGGGCGCGGACGTGGTCTTCACCCACCTGCCGGAGGAGGAGAAGGAGGCCCGCGAGACCGCCCGCCTCGTCGAGGAGGCGGGACGCACGGCGGTGCCGGTGGCCTGCGACATCCGCGAGGAGGAGCAGTGCCGGCGGCTGGTGGAGCGCACGGTGGGCGAGTTCGGCCGGATCGACGTGCTGGTCAACAACGCGGCCTACCAGATGTCCCAGCCGGACGGCATCGGCGCCATCACCACCGAGCAGTTCGACCGGGTGGTGCGCACCAACCTCTACGGCATGTTCTGGCTGTGCCGGATGTCCCTTCCGCACATGCGCCCGGGGTCGTCCGTCATCAACACCACGTCGGTGCAGGCGTACAAGCCGAGCCCGCACCTGCTGGACTACGCGATGACCAAGGGCGCGATCGTGACCTTCACGCAGGGGCTGGCGCAGATGGTCGCCGCCGACGGCATCCGGGTCAACGCCGTCGCGCCGGGGCCCGTGTGGACCCCGCTGATCCCGGCGACGCTGCCGGACACCGCCCAGTTCGGCAAGCAGGCGCCCCTCGGGCGGCCCGCCCAGCCGGCCGAGATGGCGCCGGCGTACGTCTTCCTCGCCTCCGAGCGCGCGAGTTTCATCACGGCGGAGATCCTCAACGCCACCGGCGGCACCCCGCTGCCCTGACGGGCCGGCGGGGCGGGGACGGGCCCCGCGGGGCGGGTCCGTGGGGCCCGTGGGGCGGGCCGGCCGGGGCGCCGCCGCCCGGCGGGGCATGCCCGCGGCTTTCAGGGGTAGGCGCCGCTCCGCAGTGCGGGTAACCAGCACTGGCCGCAAGCACTCGTTGGAGGTACTCGTGCCCCTTGCCCAGAACCCGCTGTCCGTCGAGGTCACGCTGCCCCGGGAGGACGTCGCCCTGCTCACGGTCGAGGGCTATCTGGACGTCGACACCGCGACCGAGCTGCAGGCCCATCTGGCGAACCAGCTGCATCATGGCCGGCGCCACTTCCTGCTGGAACTCGCCGGGGTGCCGTTCATGGACTCCTCCGGCATGAACATCATCCTGCGGGTGTACCAGGAGGTCCGCGAGCGCCCGGGCAGTGTGCACATCATCGCCCCGACCCCGGCGGTGCGGCGGGTCCTGGACCTCACGGGGGTCAGTCTCACGGTGCCGGTCTCCGAGACCGTCGAGGAGGCGCTCGCCCTGGTCGACCGGCTGCCGGAGGAGGCCGCGGCCGGTCAACCCGGCGCGGACCCCGGCCCGGAGGCGGTCGCCGAGGCCGGCCTGGACCTCGACTCGGCGATACCGGCCGGCGACGAGGCGGCCGACGAGCCGGTCCGGCCGCAGCCCGGGGACCGGGACCCGCGGCCCTGAAACGACCCGCGCACCCGGCCGCGCGCCCGAAACGATCGGGCATGCCTGCGCGCCACGGTGACGCCGGTACGCCCGGCCCCTCTCCCGTCGTGCCCGCGACCGTGGCTGGACTCACCCGGACGGAGGACGCCGGCACAGCCGTACCGGTCCCGCGCGATAGCGCGCCCGATCTTGGGAACCCGCCTGGAGGAGACCGTGGCGTCCGGCGGGTGCGGGCGGCCCGGTGCGATGCGGCCCGGGGCCGCTGCGGGCATCGTGGTGCCCGGGGCATGCGCCCGGGCCGGACGCGCCCGGCCCCGCGGACCACGTGCGGCAACGACACGGTGGGACCGGTCGAGTGCGAAGCAGCGATCCAGGGGCAGTCGCATGACGTCGAGGCACACCGCCTGGAGCCGCAGAAGGGAAGGAACACCGTGACACGACCCAGGATCCTGGTGGTCGGCGCAGGCTTCGCCGGAGTGGAGTGCGTGCGCCGGCTGGAGCGCCGTCTCTCCCCCGGGGAGGCCGACATCACGCTGGTCACGCCGTTCGCCTACCAGCTCTACCTGCCGCTGCTGCCCCAGGTCGCCTCCGGGGTGCTCACCCCGCAGTCGATCGCCGTCTCCCTGCGCCGCAGCGAGAAGTACCGCACCCGCATCCTGCCGGGCGGGGCGATCGGCGTGGACCTCAAGGCCAAGGTCTGCGTCGTCCGCACCGTCACCGACAGCGTCGTCGAGGAGCCGTACGACTACATCGTGCTGGCGCCGGGCAGCGTCACCCGCACGTTCGACATCCCGGGCCTGACGGACCACGCCTTCGGCATGAAGACCCTCGCCGAGGCGGCCTACATCCGCGACCACGTCATCACCCAGCTCGACCTGGCCGACGCCCTGCAGGACCCGGCCGAACGGGCCGCGCGGCTGCAGTTCGTGGTGGTCGGCGGCGGATACGCCGGCACCGAGACGGCCGCGTGCCTGCAGCGCCTGACCCACGCCGCCGTCAAGCGCTACCCGCGGCTGGACCCGGGCCTGATCAAGTGGCATCTGATCGACATCGCGCCCAAGCTGATGCCGGAGCTGGGCGACAAGCTGGGCCGCAGCGCCCAGGAGGTGCTGCGGCGGCGCGGCATCGAGATCTCGCTCGGCACCTCCATCGCCAAGGCCGGCCCGGACGAGGTCACGTTCACCGACGGCCGGGTGGTGCCCACGCACACCCTGATCTGGACGGCGGGCGTGGTGGCGAGCCCGCTCATGGCCACGCTCGGCGCCGAGACGGTCAAGGGGCGGCTCGCGGTCACGCCCGAGATGTGCCTGCCCGGCCACGACGGGGTGTTCGCGCTCGGCGACAGTGCCGCCGTGCCGGACCTCGCCAAGGGCGACGGCGCGATCTGCCCGCCGACCGCGCAGCACGCCATGCGGCAGGGCAAGCGGGCCGCCGAGAACCTCATCGCGACTCTGCGCAACCAGCCCATGCGGCCGTACGAGCACCGCGACCTGGGCCTGGTGGTCGACCTCGGCGGCCGGGACGCCGTGTCCAAGCCGCTGGGCGTGGAACTGCACGGCCTGCCGGCCCAGGTGGTGGCCCGCGGCTACCACCTGGCGGCACTGCGCACGAACGTCGCCAGGACCAGGGTGGCCACGAACTGGCTGCTGAACGCGATCGCCGGCGACGACTTCGTGCGCACCGGCTTCCAGGCCCGAAGGCCCGCCAAGCTGAAGGACTTCGAGTACACGGACGCGTACATGACCCCGCAGCAGGTGCGGGAGTACGTCGAGAAGGTCCACGCGCAGCGGGCGTGACCCCGGCGGGCCGGCCCGCCGCCCCGCCGGACCGCCCGCCGGGCGGGGCCGCGGGCAGTGCGGGTCCGGCCGCGGCGGGCCGTGCCGGGCAAGCGGACGATCATGTGGGACACGGGAGTACGGCGGCGTGAGGGCAGCGGAGGGGTCGGTCTGGGCGTGGCTGCGGGATCGTGTCGCGGGGTCCGATCCCGGGCTGCTGCGGCTGGCCGCGGGCTCGCGCACGGCGGGTGCCATGGCGCTGACCCTGGCGGTCCTCGCCGCACTGCGCGCCCCGGTGCCCCACCTCGTGGCCGGGGCGCTCTCGTCGATGGTGGCCACCTTCGCCATCCGGGAGAAGCAGCGCTCCCGGCAGGCGGTGACCCTCGCCCTCGGCCTGCTCGTGGCGCTGGCGTCCGTGTCCCTGGCCGCGCTGCTGAACACGCGGGTGGTGGCCGGCGACATCTTCTTCGTCGTCCTGATCTTCTGCGCGGTCTACAGCCGCCGCTTCGGGGACCGCGGCAACGCCTTGGGCCTGATCGGCTTCCAGATCTACTTCATGTCCCTGTTCGTCGGGGCCACCCCGGCGGCGCTGCCCGGGCTGTACGGCGTCATCGCGCTCGCGTTCGGCTGCAGCGCCCTGGTCCGGTTCGTGATCGTGTACGAGACACCCGCGGGCATCCTGCAACGGCTGCGGGAGGCGTTCCGGGTGCGCTTCGCCCAGTTGGTGTCCGCGCAGCTGGAGCTGCTGGACGCCGGGCCCGACGAGGTGGACGGGGTGCTGGAGTCGGTGCGCGAGCGCACGGCCCGGCTGCACGAGACGGCCATGATGATCCAGGGCCGGCTGGAGGAGGGCACCTCCGACGAGTCCGTGGCCCGGCTCGTGCAGCGGCGGATCGCCGGCGCGGAGATCGCCGCGGAGCGGCTCGGGCTGCTGCTGCTCAACGCCCGCAGCGCGGAGCGCACGAACACCCTCACCCTGCACCTGCCCGGCGCCTCCCTGCCCTCGGCCGGTCAGCTGCCGGTGCGGGACGAGGCGACGGGCATGCTGCGCCGCGATCTGCAGGCGCTGCGCATGCTGGTGCTGCGGCCCGTCGGCGAGAGCGGCGGGACCGCGATGTCGCACGTGCGCAACCGGCTGCTCGGCTACCGCGACGAGGAGAATCTGCCGCCGGCCCCGGCTCCGGTGCAGGACGTCTTCCGCGGCATCGGCGAGGCCGCGCGGGCGGTGCTGGGGCTGCGGATCGCCCTCGACGGACCGCAGGACGAGTCCGACGACACCCCCGCCACCACCCGTTCCCGGGAGGAGCTGGACGCGGAGAGCGCCGCCATCGAGGGCGCCGAGGGGGGCGAGGAGACCGGCGAGAAGGCTCCCGCCGGGCTGCAGCGGCCCACCACGCGCGCCGCGGTGCAGGTCGCGGTCGGCTCGGCGCTGGCCATCGTCGGCGGTGAGTTCCTCTCCAGCCAGCGCTGGTACTGGGCGGTGCTGACCTGCTGGATCGTCTTCATCAACACCGCCTCCACGGGGGAGATCCTGGTCAAGGGCTACCGCCGGCTGGTGGGGACGATGCTCGGTGTGGTGGCCGGCATCGTGCTCGCGGGGCTGGTGGGGCCGCACACCTGGCCGGCGATGGTACTGGTGCTGGTGTTCGTGTTCGCGATGTTCTACACGGCGCCGCTGTCCTACACGGCGATGTCGTTCTTCGTGACCGCGGCGCTGGGCCTGCTCTACACCCTGCTGCACACCTACAGCCTGTCGGTGCTGCTGCTGCGGGTGGAGGAGACCGCGCTCGGCGTGGCCTGCGGGATCATCGCGGCGGCGGTGGTGCTGCCGGTGCACACCGACCGGCGTACGAACGAGCTGCTGGTCAAGGTGCTGGACCGGCTCAAGGACGTCACCGGGGCGGCCGTCGAGCGGCTCAGCGGCGGGACCGGCGCCGGGGACGACCTGCTGGACCGGGCGCGCGACCTGGACAAGGCGCTGGGCGACCTGCGGTCCGCCACGCAGCCGCTCACGCATCCGATCACACCGATGCGGACCCGGCGCGACACGGCCCAGTACGTCGTCGCCCTGCTGGAGACCAGCGCGTACCACGCGCGGTCGCTGGCCGCGACGGCCGAGCTGCTGCCCACACATCCCTCGATCGCCGCCGACCCGCGGCTGCGTCAGGCCTGCGCGAGGATCACGGACAACATCGCGGCCATCGCGGCGCATCTGACGGACGAGCACGCCGAGGCCCGTATCGAGACCGGGCCGAGCATCGCCTCCCTGCTGGAGGACCCGGTGCCCGGGACCCCGCGCTACGGCCGTGTCACCGACCGGGTGCTGAGGCATCTGCAGCGCCTGGACGAGGCGGTGCTGGGCCTGGCCCGCCCGCTCGGCATCGCCGTGCCCACGCCGGCCGGCAGGTGACGCGCGGGCCGTCCCGGCGTCCCGCACGGCCCGGCGGGGTGCCGTCCGGGCCTCCCGCACGGCCTGGCCGGGTGCTTCGGGCGGGTGGCGGGGCCTGGGCGGGTGCTTCGGGCGGGTGGCGGGGCCCGGCGGGGTGCTTCGGGTGGGTGGCGGGGCGCGCGGGACGGAACGGGGCGCGCACGGCGCGACGGGTCGCGGGGCGGGCTCGAGTCCCAGGGCGGGAACGGGGTGCGGAGCGCCGACGCGGCGCGCAGAACGGACCGGGGCGCGCGGAGCCGCGATGGGGCCCGCAGCGGCGGGACGGAGTGCGCAGGGTGCCGCCCGGCCGGGTGGTGCGGGGGCCGGCCGGGCGGCGGTGGGGTGCCGGCCGGTGCGGACGCCGGCGGCGGAACCGGGGACGGCGGGCGGAACCGGGGACGGCGGGGTCAGAAGTCGGCGGGCAGGTCGCTCGCCTCGGCGATGCCCCGCAGCTCCTCGTTGTCCCGGTGCCGGTCGCGGATGTAGTCGGCGATCTCGGTCAGGCGGGCCGGGTCCGCGGCGGTCGCCGCGTCGGTGACCACCCGGACCGGTCCGGTCTCCTCGATGTCCAGGACGACCAGTTCGTTGTCCAGTCTTCCGGTGACGGCCGTGGCGATCACCAGGGCGGCCTCGTCCCTTATCTCCTGGGGCAGCCCCTGGGCCTGCGCGGCGTCCAGGGGGAAGTCGGCGGAGGGCACGCCCTGCTCGTCGATCGCCTTGAGGACGGGGTCGACGACGTCGAGCAGTGCTTCGTATTCCTCCTCGGGCATCCGGACTCGCAGCAGGTCGAGGTACACCTCCACGGCCCGGCCGTCTCGCTCGTCTTCGTTCATCCGCTCCGTGTTCCCCCCGCCGCGCCGCTCAGACCCGCCGCCAGCGGGCCAGCGCGAAGGAGAAGACGCCGAACAGCACCAGACCGGCCGCGACCAGCACCAGCAGCCACGGCCCGAACGGGGTGTCGGCGAACGAGCGGAGCGTGTCGTCCAGCCCCTTGGCCTGCTCGGGCCGGGACTCGACGGCGGCCCGCACCACGAAGAAACCCGCGGCGGCGAACACCAGCCCGCGCGCGGTGCCGCCGCCCACCCCGGTGACGTCCACCAGGCGCCGCACCCGCGGGGACAGGGCGCCGAGCTTCAGCTTGTCGTGGTAGGACCGGCGCAGCGCCTGCACCGCGATCCACACGCCCGCCACCACGATCCCCGCCCCCGCCGCGCCGACGAGCCACTGGCCGGCCGGCACGCCGAGCGCCCTGGCCGTCAGGTCCCGGGACTGCTCGTCGCTGGATCCGCCGCCGTCGCCCGAGCCCGCCGCGAAGGACAGCACGGACCAGGCGACGAAGGCGTAGAACACGCACCGGACGGCCGCCAGCAGCCGTTTGCCCGCCTTGCGGCCGTCCGCGCCGGCGGAGCCGAACACCGCCTCCGACAGCCGCCACACCGCCATGCCGGCCAGGCCGACGCCGAGCGCCCACAGCAGCACGGCGCCGAACGGCTCGTCCGCGAGCGCGGCGAGCGCGCCGCCCCGGTCGGCCTGGTGGCTGCCGTCGCCGAACGCGACGCGCACCGCGAGTACGCCGACCAGCAGATAGATCACTCCCCGCGCGGCCAGTCCAGCTCGCGCGGCCCCCTCCGTCACCGAGCCGTTCGCGGCCCTTCGCGCCCGTATGCGGCCGGGTCGGGCCATGGCACTCGTCTCCATCTCCACCTCCGGACATGCGGATGCCCCGGCGGGGACGGGACATACGCCGCCGCGCGGGAGCACGCGCGCAGGGGTGCGGGGGTGCGGGAGTGCAGAGGCGCGTGGGAGCAGGCGGTACCGGAGGGCCGGGGACGGCCGGGCACGCGAGAGCCGCCGTACGCACCCGGACGGCGTACGGCGGCTCTCGTCCACCGGGCCGGACACTCGCCCTCGGGGCGGTGACCGGCGGCGGGGCCTCAGGCGGGCAGGGGCTCCGCCCCGCGGGCGGGCAGCGGCTCGGCGTCGCGGACGCGCAGTCGCCCGGCCCGGCGCGCGGGCCCGGACGCCGGCTCCACGCGGCGCGCGGGCACGGACGGCGACGCGGCCCGGCGGCCGGCCGGCGGCTCGGCGGGCAGGGCGCACAGCGGCTCGGCCGCGGCGGCGAGCATGTGCCGGGCCGCCTCCAGGGCCGCTCCCACCTCGCGGGTGCCGGTGGTCACGCACAGCGTATAGGCGAGGTCCTGCGCCCGTATGCTCCGGTCCGCGCTCTCGCACGCGAGCACCGCCTCGTACTCGTCGACAAGTCTGCGAAGAAACTCCGGGTGGGGCATCAGCACTCGGTCACTCTCCTGGGTCGGTCGGTCGGTAGTGGTGAGGGTGTGGTCGGGGTCGTGTGCCGGGGGTCGTGCGGCCGGGGTCGTGCGGCGGGCTCCGCCCGGCCGGTCGGCCGGTCAGGCGGCGGCCGGGCGCGGTCCTCCGCCCCGGCGCTGGGAGCGCTCGGCCAGCACCTCGTCGCGGACGCGGGCGCAGCTGCGGCTGATGAGACGCGAGACGTGCATCTGGGAGATGCCGAGCTTGTCGGCGATGCGGCTCTGCGTCATGTCCTCGAAGAAGCGCATGTAGAGGATGGCGCGCTCGCGTTCGGGCAGGCGCCTCAGCCCTTCCTTGGCCGACTCGCGGTCGACGACGACGTCGTACGAGGTGTCCGCCGCTCCGAGGGTGTCGGCGAGGCTGTAGCCGTCGCCGCCGCCCGACAGCTCCGCGTCCAGCGACAGGGTGCTGAAGCTCTCGAGGGCCTCCATCCCGGCGCTGACCTCCTCCTCGGTGAGCCCGGTGTGGGCGGCGAGGTCGGCGACCGAAGGCTCGGCGCTGCCGGGGTTCTGGGTGAGCTCACGGCGCGCGAGGCGGACCTTGTTGCGCAGTTCCTGGACGCGGCGGGGCACCCGCAGGGCCCACATCCGGTCCCGGAAGTGCCGCTTGACCTCACCGGTGATGGTCGGCACGGCGTAGCTCTCGAAGGCGCCGCGGTCCGGGTCGAACCGGTCGATGGCCTTGACCAGCCCCAGTGCCGCCACCTGGCGCAGGTCCTCGATCGACTCGCCCCGGTCGCGGAAGCGGCCGGCGATGCGGTGGGCCATGGGCAGCCAGGCGGTGACGAGTTCGTCGCGGACGGCCTCGCGCTCGGGGCCGTCCTCCAGCGCGGCGAGCCGCTTGAAGAGGGCCACGGTGTCGGGTGCGTCGTCGTGCGGCCTCCGGGTGGGTGCCGTCCGGTCATCCTGGGCGCCGGGACGGCTTGTCGACATATCGATGAGCATGCGGGATCGCTCCTGAACGGTGGTTTCAGGGGGAATGACCGCGGAAGGGTGGGGTGCCGTCCGGATCACCTGGAGGCCCTCCGGAGCAGCCGTACCGCTCCCGTCGGCGCGCCTCCGGTCCGAAGCACGAAACTCCGTCTGCCCGGGAGCAGGAGCAGCAAACTCCGCTTTCCCGGATTCCTCGCGGCGTTGGGCACCGCGCGGCGCCGCGGCCCGTCGGGCCGACGACGCGTCAGGTCAGCGGCATGAAGGCGGTGATGCACTTGCCGCCGTCGGGCAGGTCGGCCACCTGGACGTCGCGGGCCAGCCGGCACACGATCGGCCAGCCCCGCCCGCCGTCGCGGTGCCGGCCGTGGCGGTCGCCGGCCGGTACGGCCACCGGCAGGCGGTCGCTCCGGTCGCTCACGCAGACCCTGACGCCGCGCCCGACGACGTCGACGTGGAAGTCCGTCATGCCCCCGCCGTGCAGAATGGCGTTGGTGGTCAGCTCGGAGGCGACGAGCTGGGCGTCGGAGACGACGTGCGAGTCGCAGGGCGCGTGCCTGGCCCGGCAGCACTCGGTGATGACGCGCTCCACCAGCCTTCTGGCGTCGGCCGGCCGGCACGGCCCGGGATGCGCACAGCGGTCCACTCCGGACGACATGTCGACTTGGGGATCGGTCCTGTGCCTCTCGCACATCTCCTTGCTCCCTGGGGTCGGAGGGTAGGCGGCCGGACCCTGCCGTGGGACCCGCTCGCACCGCCGGACGGCGCCACTGCGTCCGCCGGACGCCTGCCACGACCGGCGGACGCCGTATGCGACCGGCGCCTGCGGGCGGCGGACGGCGCTCGGCCTTGGCGCCCGGGCGTCGCGGGCCTCCTTTTCGGCTAGCCTCTCCCCGCCCCGCCAAACATGCGCCGTCCCGCGCCGCCCGGCGCCGGACGCCGCTGCCGCACCGGCCGCCCGGTTCCGCGGCCTCCCTCGCGGCCGTCTCCCGCGGCCCGTCGCGGTCCCGCGGTCATCCCGGGCGGCTCAGCGGGTACGCGAAGGGCATGACCGACGTCGTGGACTCGGACGAGCTGTTGCGGCGCATCCAGCGCGCCAGGGCGTGCGCGGTGGAGGAGAAGCACCGATGGCGGGACCGCCGTGACACCCTCGGGCCGACCGACCCGGAGGCGTCCCGGGAGGCGGCCGTGCGCGTGCTCACCTACGAGACGGTGCTGCGGGTGCTGGACGAGATCCTGACCCCGGGCCGCCACCCTGCCGAAAGGATCTGACGGTGCCCTGGAGCATGCGCGGCCGGGCCGCGGCGGGCACGGGAGCGTGAGGGGGCGCGCACGGAGTGAGACCGATCACGTGAGCCCCTCCCGGCTGCGTGAAACGCGCCGGGTTGGTTTATCGTTCATACATACGCGGCGACGGGGTCGACTCGCACCGTCCCCCGTGCGCCGCCGCGTACGGCCCTGGCTGGTCTCCCCCGTCCAGCCAGGGCTTTTTCATGCCCTCGGACTCCCCTCGCACGCGTGCCGGGCTCGGCACCGGCCGCGGGGCCGCCCCGCCGAGGTGCCCTGGTGGCCCGCAGCGGCTGAAATGGGCTTGAGGCACATGCGTGGAACCCGATCGCCGGCGAGGAGCCCCGGGCCATGACCAAAGCGATAAAACTGCTGACCGCCCTCCCCCACAAGCAGCGCGAGCGTCTGATGGAGCTGGCGAAGGAGGTCTCCTTCCCCGAGGACGCCAGGATCTTCGAGGCGGGCGGTACGGCCGACCGCTTCTGGGTCATCCGCTCCGGCGCCGTTCACCTCGACCAGCAGGTGACGCCGCTGCGCCGGGTCACGGTGGCCAGCCTCGGCGCGGGGGACCTGCTCGGCTGGTCCTGGCTCTTCCCGCCGTACCAGTGGGACTTCGGGGCCGTGGCCTTCAGCCCGGTGCGGGCGTACGAGTTCGACGCCTCGGGGGTGCTGGCGCTCTGCGTGGAGGACCCGCTGCTCGGGCTGTCACTGGTGCGGACGGTGGCCGAGATCCTCGCCCACCGTCTGGAGGCGACCCGTATGAAGCTGCTGGAGCAGTACACGATCCCCAGACGCGGGCTGTAGGGGGCCGCCCGGTCCGGGCCGGGACCGCCCCGGCACGCCGGGGGCCGCCCGGTCCGGGCCGGGCGGACGGGTCCGGGCCGGGCGGACGGGTCCGGGCCGGGCGGACGGGTCCGGGCCGGGCGGACGGGTCCGGGCCGGGCGGACGGGTCCGGGCGGGCCGGGACCCGGCCCGCGCCCTCAGACGCGGTAGCGGCGCAGTGCCGGGACGGCCGCCGCCAGGGCCAGTGTCAGCGCGACCACCAGCAGTCCGCCGCCGGTGACCGCCGCGCGGGGGCCGAGGACCGAGCCGGCCGTACCGTGCAGCACGTCGGCCAGGCGCGGGCCGCCCGCGACCACGACGGTGAAGACGCCCTGCATCCGGCCGCGCATCTCGTCGGTCGCGGCGGACAGCAGGATCGCGCCGCGGAACACCATGGACACCATGTCGGCGATCCCGGCGACGGCCAGGAAGGCCACGGCCGCCCACAGGCTGCCGCTCAGCCCGGACCCGGCGACCGCCGCGCCCCAGGCCGTCACGGCCCCGATCACCATCCAGCCGTGCCGGCGCGCCCGGGAGAAGGTGCCGGAGAACAGGCCGCCGGCCACCGCTCCGAGGGGAATCGCGGCGAACAGCAGGCCGAGCGCCAGTCCCTCGCCCTCGGACGCGTAGGTCTGGGCGGCCAGCTGCGGGAAGAGGGCGCGCGGCATGCCGAAGACCATGGCGATGATGTCGGCGAGGAAGGACAGCAGCAGCACCTTGTGCCCGGAGATGTAGCGGAACCCGGCGGCCACCTCCCGCAGGCCGGCGCGGCGGGCGGACTTCCCGGTCAGCGGCGGCAGCGCGGGCAGCCGCAGCACCGCCCACACGGTGACGCACAGGGCCACGGCGTCGATGAGGTACAGCACCGGCAGCCCGATCACGGGTATCAGCGCTCCGGCCAGCAGGGGTCCGGCGACGAGCCCGGTCTGCATCACCGTGGAGCCCAGCGCGTTGGCCGCGGGCAGCTCCTCCGCGGGGACCAGGCGGGCGATGGAGGCGTTGCGGGCCGGGGAGTTCAGTCCGAAGAAGGCCTGCTGCACGGCGAGCAGCACCATCAGCACCACGACCGAGTCGAGCCGGGTCACCGCCTGCACCCAGAACAGCAGCGAGGTCAGGGCGATGCCGGTGTTGGTGACCAGCAGCAGCTTGCGGCGGTCCACGGTGTCGGCGACGGCCCCGCCCCACAGCGCGAAGACCACCATCGGCACCAGACCGGCCAGGCTCGCGTAGCCGACCCAGGCCGAGGAGCCGGTGATGTCGTAGATCTGCTTGGGCACGGCCACCGCCGTGAGCTGGCTGCCGACCGCGGTCACGACGGTGGAGGACCACAGCCGGCGGAAGGCCGGGCGGCGCAGCGGGCGGGTGTCCATGGCCCAGCGCCGCCAGCCGCGCCGGACGGCGGGTCTGGACGCCTCCGGCGCGTCGGCGGACGCCGGGGCGCCGGAACCGGTGCCGGAGCCGGTGCCGGGACCGGAACCAGTGCCGGAGCCGGTGCCGGCAGTGGTGGCCGCGGCGGCGGAGGCGGTGCTGCCGGCGCTCCCTGTGTCGGTGCTGTCGCTGGTGTCCACGGGCTTCCTTGCTCGATACATCTTTCGGTCGGGGGTTCACTATCGCAGCACCCGCGGACCCGTGTGCGCCCGTGCGCCCGAGCCGGGCCCGGGACCGTCAGACTCCGGCCATGAGCGTGACACCGAGAGTGATCATCGTCGCGGCGATCAGTCCGTCCAGCACCCGCCAGGCCGACGGCCGGGCGAGCACGCGGCCGAGCAGCCGGGCGCCGAAGCCGAGTGCGGTGAACCAGCACAGGCTGGCCAGGGCGGCGCCGAGCCCGAAGGTCCAGCGCAGCGCGCCCCGGTCGGCCGCGAGGGAGCCGAGCAGGAACACCGTGTCCAGGTAGACGTGCGGGTTGAGCCAGGTCATCGCCAGGCAGGTGAGCACCGCACGCCGCCGGGAGCCCGCCGCCTCGCCGTCCGCGCGCAGTCCGGCGGCGCCCGGCCGCAGCACGCGGCGGGCGGCCAGGGCGCCGTAGCAGAGCAGGAACGCGCCGCCGGCCAGGCCCACCGCGGTCAGCGCGCCGGGCCAGGCCACCACCACCGCGCCGACGCCGCCGACGCCGAGGGCGATCAGGACCGCGTCGGACAGGGCGCAGATGCCGACGACGGCGAGCACCGCGTCGCGGCGGACGCCCTGGCGCAGGACGAAGGCGTTCTGCGCGCCGATGGCGACGATGAGGGACAGTCCGGTGCCGAATCCGGCGGCGACGGTGGTCAGGGCGTGGGTCATGCCTCGACGCTACGGAAGCGATCACCCCGCGTACAGCTGAAGATTTTTACGTACCATTAGCAGCCGTGATGATGACGGAGCTTCCGCTGGAGCAGGTGCGGACCCTGCTCGCGGTGGTCGACGAGGGCACTTTCGACGCGGCGGCCGCGGCGCTGCACCTCACGCCGTCGGCGGTCAGCCAGCGGGTCAAGGCGCTGGAGCGGCGCACCGGGCGGGTGCTGCTGATGCGCACCAAGCCGGTGCGGCCCACCGAGTCCGGGGAGGTCGTCGTGCGGTTCGCCCGGCAGGTGGCCCGGCTGGAGCGGGACGCCGCCGCCGAGCTGGGGCTCAGCGGCGCCGGGGAGCCGACCCGGGTGTCGGTGGCCGTGAACGCGGACTCGCTGGCCACCTGGTTCCTCGAGGCGCTGACCCGGGTGCCGCCGCAGCCGCGGCTGTGCTTCGAACTGCGCCGCGAGGACGAGGCGCACACGGCGGCGCTGCTGCGCGAGGGCCTGGTGATGGCGGCGGTGACCTCCTCGCCGGAGCCGGTGCCGGGCTGCTCGGTGCGGGCGCTGGGCCGGATGCCCTACGTCCCCGTGGCCCGGCCCGACTTCGCCGCCCGCCACCTCGACGGGCCCCTGCGCGAGGTGCTCGCCGAGGCCCCCGTGGTGGTGTTCGACCGGCGCGACGACTTCCAGGACGCCTTCGTCCGCGCTCTGCGCGGCGGCGCGGACGGGGCGAGCGCGGTACGGCACCACGTCCCCACCTCGGAGGGCTTCGTCGACGCCGTCGCCGCCGGTCTGGGCTGGGGCATGGTCCCCGAGGCGCAGGCGGCCCCGCTGCTGCGCGCCGGCCGGCTGACCCGCCTGACCCCGGACCGCACGGTCGAGGTCCCGCTGTACTGGCAGCAGTGGAGACTCGACTCCCCCGCCCTGGCCGCCCTGGCCCACGCCGTGGCGGCCACGGCGGCGCGGTCGCTGCGTCCCTAGTGCTGCGACCGGGCCCGGCGCGGCTCGGCCCGGGCGGGCCGCGCGGTCCCGGCGGGCCCGGCGGGCCGCGACAGTGCGGCCAGTTGGGACGCGGCGCTGTCCAGGAGCATGTCCAGGGCCGTGGGGTAGGCGCTGGTGACCATGCGCGTGGCCAGCAGCGGGGCCGCCTCGGCGATGCGCGGGTGGGTGGTGGCGGGAAGGCGGGCGTAGGTCGAGCGCCACATCTCCTCGTCGGCGCGCAGGGCGGCGCTGGGCAGCGCCAGGGAGGCCGCGTCCAGCGCCGCGAAGGCGAGCGTCTGGTCCACGAAGGCGTGGTAGATCCGCACCGTGTCGGGCAGCGGGAAGC
The DNA here is from genome assembly GCF_044903565.1 of Streptomyces sp. NPDC004065. Classification (NCBI taxonomy): domain Bacteria; kingdom Bacillati; phylum Actinomycetota; class Actinomycetes; order Kitasatosporales; family Streptomycetaceae; genus Streptomyces; species Streptomyces sp. NPDC004065. The sequence goes on from NZ_JBJDQT010000027.1 coordinate 27,048, forward strand.
CCGCCCCGCGCAGCACGTCCAGCACCGCCTCGTCGGCGGCCAGCTCGTGCGGCCGGCCGGTGACCCGGTTGGCGGTCAGCAGCGCGGCCTGGGGGTGCGCGACGTACGCGGCGTGGATGCGCAGCCCGATCTCGCGCAGGTCCGCGCGCCACTCACCCGTGGGCCGCCAGCCGCGCAGCGCCGCGCCGATGAGCGCGTCGCCTATGGCGAGGGTCAGGTCGTCCATGCCGCGGAAGTAGCGGTACAGGGTGCTCGGGTCGCAGTCCAGGGCCAGACCGAGCCGGCGCGCGGTCAGCCCCGTACTGCCGTGCTCCCGCAGCAGACGCAGCGCCGTGTCGACGATCAGCGTCTCGGACAGCACGGTGCCGCCGCGGGTGGGGCGTCGCCGCCGCCGTCCCTCCTCGCGCACCACCGGTTTCGCCACGGCTTCCCCGCCTTCCCTCGGCCCTTATGCCAACGCCATTGACCTTACGCCCCCGGCGGGCGTTGTATCTCGCCCGAGGGCGCGCCTCGACTCCGAGACTTTTTCCCGACCCGAGAACCGAGAGGGACTTCCCGTCATGCGTGTACTGCTCGTGGGCGCCGGTGGCGTGGGGACGGCGATCACCCGGATCGCGGCCCGCCGTGACTTCTTCGAGGCGATGGTCGTCGCCGACTTCGACCCGGCGCGGGCCGAGGCCGCCGTCGCCGCCCTGGACGGCGACGGCCGCTTCCTCGCCGAACGCGTCGACGCGGGCGACGAGGCGGCGGTGGCCGCGCTGCTCGCCCGGCACCGCTGCGACGTCCTGCTGAACGCCACCGATCCGCGCTTCGTCATGCCGCTGTTCCGCGCGGCCCGTACCGCCGGCGCCCACTACCTCGACATGGCGATGTCCCTGTCCCGGCCGCACCCGGAGCGGCCGTACGAGGAGTGCGGCGTCCGGCTCGGCGACGAGCAGTTCGCACAGGCCGAGGAGTGGGAGAGGGCCGGCGCGCTGGCCCTGGTCGGCATGGGGGTGGAGCCCGGGCTGTCCGACGTGTTCGCCCGGCACGCCGCCGACGAACTGTTCGACGAGATCGAGGAGATCGGCGTCCGCGACGGCGCGAACCTCACGGTGGACGGGTACGACTTCGCCCCCTCCTTCAGCATCTGGACCACCATCGAGGAGTGCCTCAACCCGCCCGTCGTCTACGAGGCCGGCCGCGGCTGGTTCACCACCGAGCCGTTCAGCGAGCCGGAGGTGTTCGACTTCCCCGAGGGCATCGGCGAGGTGGAGTGCGTGAACGTGGAGCACGAGGAGGTGCTGCTGGTCCCGCGCTGGGTCGACGCGCGCCGCGTCACGTTCAAGTACGGCCTGGGCCGGGAGTTCATCGACACGCTCAGGACGCTGCACCGGCTGGGCCTGGACCGCACCGACCCGGTCACCGTGCCGGGCCCGGACGGACCGGTGGCCGTCTCCCCCCGCGACGTGGTGGCCGCGTGCCTGCCCGACCCGGCGGCGCTGGGCGAGCGGATGCGCGGGAGGACCTGCGCGGGCACCTGGGTGCGCGGCACCCGGGACGGCGCGCCGCGCGAGGTGTACCTGTACCACGTGGTCGACAACCAGTGGTCCATGGCCGAGTACGGATGCCAGGCGGTGGTGTGGCAGACGGCGGTCAACCCGGTCGTCGCGCTGGAGCTCGTGGCCACCGGCGCCTGGACCGGAGCGGGCGTGCTCGGCCCCGAGGCCTTCCCCGCCCGGCCCTTCCTGGACCTGCTGACGGCGTACGGCTCCCCGTGGGGCATGCGCGAGCAGTGAGCCGGTGCCGACTTGTGCGCATCGTGCGAAAATTGGCCGCTGTCCGACACGGGCTGTTTCATCCGCGCGTCCCGCGGTGACCCGAAGGCGAGTACGTACTTGTCAGGGCACGGACGACTTCGAGCGCAGGTGACTTCTTCCATGGACAACTGGCGAAACCACGCCGCGTGCCGCCACGAGGACCCCGACCTCTTCTTCCCGATCGGCACCAGCGGACCGGCGCTGCTGCAGACCGAGCAGGCCAAGGCGGTCTGCCGGCGCTGCCCCGTGCGGGAGGACTGCCTGGAGTGGGCGATGGAGACGGACCAGGCGACAGGCGTGTGGGGCGGCACCAGCGAGACGGAACGGCGGGCGCTCAAGCGGCGCCGCGCCGCGGCCCGCCGCCGTTACGGGTAGGGCGGCCGGGCGGCGGGACGCCCGCACGGCAGCGGTCCGTGGGCCACGCGCCACGGACCGCTGCCGCGCGCGGCGGAAGCTGCCATGCGCTGCGGAAGCTGCCGTGCGCGGCGGAACGCTCCGGCCGTGGGCGGCGGCGACGGACCGTCAGCCGCCGGAGCGGCGCATGGTGCCCCACTCCGCCTCCTGCCGGGCCACCTCCGACCGCGCCTGCTCGATGACCCGCGAGTCGATCCAGCGCAGCGGTTCCACCTCGGTGACCAGCGGCTCGTTGTCGGGGCCACGGCCCGTCTCGCGGCCCTTGAGGACCCAGGGGCGCACACCGGGGCCCTTGTCGTGCGGCAGGTGCGCGTAGTCGTAGAGCCGGCGCGCCACCCACAGCTCCACGGACCTGTCCTCCCACCACTGCTCCACGCCGAGCGGGTTCGCCGAGAGCCCCGGCATCTTCACGCCGGTGAGCTCGTCGGTGCTGGAACCGGCGCCGCCGAGGTCGGTGGCGGGGCCGTGCGACCAGCGAACGTACAGGCCCCGGTGCCGCTCCACGAGGGCGGCGAGTTCGGCGAGTGTGTGCACGACGCGCAGGTCGTCCGAAGCGCTCATGTGGATCTCCCTGGTACCTCAGGCGCTCGGGGTACCCGCGGGCGGCCCCCGGAATCACCGGGCCGGCCATGAACGGAATCACTCCTTCCGCTGGTCTCCGGCCTCGTCCCCGGGGCCCGGGCCGGCGGGCAGACGCAGCGTGAAGACGCTGCCCCTGCCGGGTTCGCTCGCGGCGGTGGCCGTCCCGCCGTGCGCGGCGACGAGGTGCCGCACGATGGCCAGGCCCAGACCGCTGCCGCCGGTGCGGCGGCTGCGGGACTTCTCCGCGCGCCAGAACCGGTCGAAGACGTGCGGCAGGTCCGCCTCGGCTATGCCGGTGCCGGTGTCGGCCACCTCGAGGACGACCGCGCCGCCGTCCCGGCGCGCGGCGAGGGTGACGGTACCGCCGGCCGGCGTGTGGCGCAGCGCGTTGGAGACCAGGTTGCCCAGCGCCTGCCGCATGCGCACCGGGTCGGCGTCCAGCCGGCCGCCGTCGCCCGCCTCGGTGCGCAGGGTGACGCCGGCCGTGGCCGCCGCCACGCGGTGCGCGGCGGCCACCTGGTCGAGCAGTTCGCCGGCGCCGATGGGCTCCGGGTGCACGCGCAGGGTGCCGGCGTCCGCCGCCGCCAGGTCCTGGAGGTCGTCGATGACGCGCTGGAGGACCAGTGCCTCGTCGTGCAGGGACGCCAGCAGGGCCGGGTCGGGGTCGACGACGCCGTCGCGGGCCACCTCCAGCCAGCCGCGGATGTTCGTCAGCGGGCTGCGCAGCTCGTGCGCGATGTCGCTGACCATGGCCTTGCGCTGGGCCTCGAGCCGTTCGCGCCGCTCGGTCAGCGCGTTGAACGCCACGGCCAGCAGCCCGGTCTCGTCCCGTGTGGTGACGGGCACCCTGACGTGCCGTTCGGGTGGCTGCCGCGCCGCCTCGGTGAGCGCCCGCAGCGGCCGTACCAGGCGCAGGGCCACCACCGCGCTCACCGCCACGGTCACCGCGAGGACCGCGCCGGCGGCGCCGACGACCTTGGCCTTGTTGGCCGGGGACATGTCGAAGCGGGGCACGGCGGTGTCGCCGCCGCCCAGGAAGAGCTCGGCGACGGGTGCGACGTAGGGGTCGAGCTGGACGCGGCGCGCGTCCTCGGTGCAGCGCTCGGCCGTGCGCACCGCCTCGGTGTCCCCGGGCCGGGCGAACTTGGCCAGGACCGAGGGGCTGGGGACGGCGCGGCCGGCGGAGTCGAAGGTCAGGAAGAGCGGGAAGTCCTGCTCCAGGCCCGACGCGCCGAGGCAGGGGCGGGCCCGCCGGGTCAGCGCGTCGAGGGCCTTGCGCTCGGTGGGCGTCGGCGTGTTGAGGGCTCCGTCGGCGCACTCCTCGGGCACCTCGGGTTCGGTGTCGGTGCCGTCGGCGCCGATCAGGACCGGGCGGCCGGTCGGCGCCCGGGTGATCGTGGTGTGCACGCGGTAGTGCTCGAAGCACGCCTGCCGTTTCTCGGCGAGCAGCTGAAGCCGGTCGCGTTCGGCGGCGGGCAGCCGGTAGGGGCCGGTCGCCCGCGGGTCGATGCCGCTGAGCCGCGCGCCGGGCTGGGTGTAGGTGTCGGTGTGGAGCGGGTCGACGGTGGCGGCGGCGCCCAGGGGCAGCGGGCTGCCGTGCGGCGCCGAGTCGGCGATCACGGTCCGGTCGGGGGTGGTCAGCGCGATCCGGCGGCCGGTGCGCGCGGCCAGGGCGCGCACGGTGCCCTCCACGCCCTTCCAGTCGGGGTGGGTGGCGGCCCAGCCGCTGAGCCGGGCGAGGATGGCCATGTCGTCGGCGAGGTCCTGGCCCTGCTCCTCGCGCAGGGCGCGGGTGGTGGTCTCCACCGCGAGCCAGGCCGTCGCCGCCACCGAGCACACGGCGATGACCGCGGAGGCGATCAGCAGCCGGACCAGCAGCCGCTTGCGCAGCGGTATCCGCCCGCCGGTGGCGCCCTTCACGCCCGGCCGCCGCTGAGCTTGTAGCCGACGCCGAAGACGGTCAGCAGCCGGACGGGCCGGCGCGGGTCGGCCTCCAGCTTCTTGCGCAGGTTCATGATGTGCACGTCGACGGCGCGTTCGGTCGAGGCCCGGTCCAGGCCGCGGGTGCAGTGCAGCAGCTGCCGCCGGGTGAAGACCCGGTCGGGCTCGCCCGCCATGGCGAGCAGGATCTCGAACTCGGCCGGGGTGCACTCCACCGGCCGTCCCTCGCAGCGGACCTCGTGCCGCACCGGGTCGACGGTGATGCCCCCCGCGCGCACCGCGGGGTCCTGTCCCCGGTCCGCGGCCCGGCCGCTGCGGCGCAGCACGGTGCGGATGCGCGCCATCAGCTCGCGCGGGCTGTACGGCTTGGTCATGTAGTCGTCGGCGCCGAGTTCCAGGCCGAGCAGGACGTCGTCCTCGGTGGAGCGGGCCGTCAGCATCAGCACCGGGACATCGTTGTCCCGGCGCAGCTCCCGGCACACCCCGAACCCGTCGACCACCGGCAGCATCAGGTCCAGGAGCACGAGGTCCGGCCGCTGCTCGTGGACCGCGTCCAGGGCGGCTCGCCCGTCGTGGACCACGGTGGCGGTGTGGCCCTCCGCGAGCAGCGAGCGGCGTATGAGTTCGGCCTGCATCTCGTCGTCCTCGGCGACCAGTACGTATGCGCACACGGGGCGGATCCTAAGCGGTCAGCGGGCCAGCGAGGCCGCGTCGCCCATGACGACGACCGGGTGCCGGTCCGGGTCGAGGGTCGCCAGCAGTCGCCTCATGTGCGGTTCGGCGAGGCTGACGCAGCCGTGCGTGGGTCCGCCGTGGTCCACGTGCAGCCAGATGCCGCCGCCCCGGCCCGCTCCCAGCGGGCGGGTCCAGTCCAGCGGGGAGGTGCCCGGGCGCCGGTTGTAGTCGATGGCGATCACGTAGTCGAAGGACCCGGTGAGCGGCTCGCCCTCGAATCCGGTGCCGGGCGAGGTGAACGCCTTCGAGCGGTGGTACGGCAGCCGGGTACCGGGGTCGGGTTTCAGGCCGCCCGCGTCGCTCAGGCCCCACACGCCGATGGGCGAGCGCAGGTCGCCGGCCGTGTGGTGGGTGGTCCAGCCCCTGAGCGCGTTGTGCGCGGGCCAGTGCGCGCCGGCCCGCCAGCCGGTGCCGGTGCGCTCGTGGAGCACCGCGGTGGAATACGGTGCGTGTCCGTCCTTCCCGGTGACGACGAGGACTTGCGTGGAGCGCTCCGGGATCGCCGCGCGGGTGCGCGGACCCAGGCCGGGTATGCGCCCGGGATCCGCCGCTCCCCCGGCCCCGGCCGCGGGAGAGCCCGCCCCGGCGGCGGTTCCGAGGGCACGTTCCGCGTCCGGTGCGGGCGTGCCGTCCGCGGCCGCTCCGGCGGCGCGGTCCGCGGCCGCTCCGGCGGCGCGGTCCGTGGCCGTTCCGGGCGGGGAGTCCGGTACGGCCACGGTCCCGCCGCCGCATCCGCTGAGCAGCAGGGGGACGGTGAGCAGGGCAGCGGCCCTGACAGCGCGAGCGATCATGCCTCGACCATGGCCGACGCGTATGAGGAACTCGTCAGGTCCGGGCCACGTCCTTCGGGCGCCGCGTCAGCAACCCTTCAGGGCCGTACCGTCAGGCGCTGCGGGGCTTGCCCTTGGTGTGGAGCCAGGTGTGGAACAGGCCGTCCAGGTCCTTGCCGGACTCGCGTTCGGCCAGGGCGGTGAAGCGGGCCGTGGTGCCGTGGCCGTAACGGTGCGCGGAGGCCCAGGCGCGCAGGATCCGGAAGAACGTCCGGTCGCCCACGGCCCTGCGCAGCTCGTGCAGCGTCATGGCGCCGCGGGCGTAGACGGGGGTGCCGAAGATGTTCTCGCCGCTGCCGGGGTCGGCGGGCGGGAAGGCCCACAGGGCGTCGCTCGCGGGGCGGGCGTAGAGGGCGTCGAACGCCTGCTGCGCGCTGCGGCCGCCGTGCTGCTCGGTGTACAGCCACTCGGCGTAGGTGGCGAAGCCCTCGTTGAGCCAGATGTCCTTCCAGCGGGTCACCGAGACGGAGTCGCCGAACCACTGGTGGGCGCTCTCGTGGACCAGGGTGCTCAGGCTCGGCGCCGAGTCGTACAGCGGCCGGGTCTGGGTCTCCAGCGCGTAGCCGACGTCCGGCGCGTGGTCGACGATCGATCCGGCGGCGCGGTAGGGGTACGGCCCGAACAGCCGGCTCTCCCACTCCAGCACCGACGGCAGCTTCTTGAGCACGGGCGCCGCCTCGGCCGCCTCGCGCGGGTCGACCGCGTTGTAGACCTTGATGCCGTCGCGGGTGGTGTACTGCTCGATTCTGAACCTGCCCACGGTGACGGTGGCGAGGTACGCGGCCATCGGCTCCGCCTGCCGCCAGCGGAAGGTGGTGCGGCCGTGCGCGGTGCGCTTGCCGAGGTAGACGCCGTTGGCGACCGCGGTGTGCCCTTCGGGCACGGTGAGGGAGAAGTCGTAGGCGGACTTGTCCACCGGGTGGTTGTCCGCCGGGAACCAGGTCATCGCGCCCTGCGGTTCCCCGGCGACGAAGGCCCCGTCGTCGGTGGGGATCCAGCCGTCGGGCGAGCCGTCGGGGTCGGTGACCGGGGCGGGGGTGCCGTTGTAGGTGACGGTGACGCGGAACGTCCGGCCCTTGCGCAGGGCGGTGCGCGGGGTCACCACGAGTTCCTGGCCGTCGCGGCGGTGGGCGGCCTTGACGTGGTCGACGGTGACGCCGGTGACCTTCAGGCCCTTGAGGTCGAGGTCGAACCGGGTCAGCCGCTGGGTGGCGCGGGCGGTGAGCACCGCGGTGCCGTCCAGGTGCCGGCTCTTCGGGTCGTAGTCCAGGGTGAGGCCGTAGTGGGAGACGTGGTAGCCGCCGTTGCCGGCGAGCGGGAAGTAGGGGTCGCCGGCGCCGGCCGCGCCGGTGGTGCCGGCCGTCGCCGGGCCCGCGGCCGCCAGCAGCGCCGCGACGGCGACGGGGACGGTGGCGACGACGGCCTCGCGCCGCAGGACGGCTCCACGGGCCGTGGACCGCGTCGCGGCCGGCCGCTCGGTAAGGGACCTCACATGCTCTCCTCGGGCTGGGGGGCTTGGGAGTTGGGGCCCGGAGCGTACTGTTCCGGGGACGGCGGTGATCAAGGCCCCAGACTAAGGTCGGCCGCCCGCGGATTGGCCCTCCTTCCGGTCAAGTCGTGCCGTGCCCTGTGCCCGCGCGCCGCCCTGTCCCGTTGTCCGGCGGTAGGCTCCGTCCAGGAGCGGCCGCGCCCCGGCCGCCGTCCGGCCGTCCCCGAGGAGGGCTCCACCGTGAGCGTGCGTGTGCGCCGTGTCTACGATCCGCCCGAGCCCGGGAACGGCGTGCGCGTGCTGGTCGACCGGCTCTGGCCGCGCGGCGTCTCCAAGGCGGCCGCCCGGGTGGACGAGTGGCCGAAGGCGGTCACGCCGTCCACCGAGCTGCGTCGCTGGTACCACGCGGGCGGGGGCTCCCACGACGAGTTCCGGCGCCGTTACGAGGCGGAACTGGCCACGCCGGAGGCGGCCGAACACCTGGAACGTCTCCAGGAGTTGTCGCGCCGGGGCCCGGTGACGCTGCTGACCGCGTCGAGGACGCCGGAGGACAGCCACGCGGCGGTGCTGGCCGCCCTGCTGCGGGCCTGAGGAACCCCGACGCCCCAGCCGCACGGCCGGCCGGCGGGGCGTGCCCGTCCCGCGGGGCTTGCGGGCCGCCTGGGAGCCCGCCCCCGGCTTCGGCCGGGAGCCGGGAGGCGGGGCCCCGTCGCTCCGTCGTCAGGCCGTCTGCCGTGCCGCCGACCGGCCGGCCGCGCGGCCCGAGAACAGGCAGCCGCCGAGGAAGGTGCCCTCCAGCGCGTTGTAGCCGTGGACCCCGCCGCCGCCGAAGCCGGCCACCTCGCCGGCCGCGTAGAGGCCGTCGACCGGGCGCCCGTCGGCGCCGAGCGCCCGGGAGTCCAGGTCGGTCTGGATGCCGCCGAGCGTCTTGCGGGTGAGGACGTGCAGCTTGACGCCGATCAGCGGACCGGCCTGCGGGTCCAGCAGTCGGTGCGGGACGGCGACCCGGCCGAGGCGGTCGCCGATGTAGCGGCGGGCGTTGCGGATGCCCTGGACCTGGGCGTCCTTGCTGTAGGGGTTGGCGATCTGCAGGTCGCGGGCCTCGACCTGGCGCCGTATCTCGCCGGGGTCCAGGAGCGGCTTGTCGGTCAGCGCGTTCATTTTGCCGACGAGTTCCTCGAGGGTGTCCGCGACCACGAAGTCCGCGCCGTGGCGCAGGAAGTCCCGCACGGGTCCGGGGGCGCCCCGGCCGAGCAGCCGGTCGCGCAGCACCGCCCGGCGGTCCTTGGCGGTGATGTCGGGGTTCTGCTCGGACCCCGAGAGGGCGAACTCCTTCTCGACGATCCTGCGGGTCAGCAGGAACCAGGAGTGGTCGTACCCGGCGATGTCCTCGGTGGTGCGCAGGTGCCTGAGGGTGCTCAGGGTGTCGTAGCCGGGCAGGCAGGGGTCGGGCAGCCGGCGGCCGAGGGCGTCGAGCCAGAGCGAGGAGGGGCCGGGCAGGATGCGGATGCCGTGGCCGGGCCAGATCGGGTTCCAGTTCTGGATGCCCTCGGTGTAGTGCCACATGCGGTCGCGGTTGACCAGCCGTACGCCCGCCTCCGCGCTGATGTCGAGCATCCGGCCGTCGACGTAGGCGGGGACGCCGGTGACCATCCGCGCCGGGGGCGTGCCGAGCCTCTCGGGCCAGTGGCGGCGGACGATGTCGTGGTTCGCGCCGATGCCGCCGCTGGTGACGATCACCGCCTGGGCGGTCAGCTCGAACTCCCCGACGGCCTCCCTGCCGGAGGGCTCGCCGCGCGGCGCGTCGTCGTCGGCCAGGACGGTGCCGCGCACCCCGCGTGCCGAGCCGCCCTCGACGACGAGTTCGTCCACCCGGTGGCGGTGGTGGAAGGTGAGCAGGCCGTCGCGCGCGGCCTGCTGGGCGTACTTCGCGAAGGGTTCGACGACGCCCGTGCCGGTGCCCCAGGCGATGTGGAAGCGGGGCACGGAGTTGCCGTGGCCGTCCGCCCTGAGGTCGCCGCGCTCGGCCCAGCCGACCGTGGGCAGCAGCTGGATGCCGTGGCCGGCCAGCCACGACCGCTTCTCCCCCGCCGCCCACTCGACGTAGGCGCGGGCCCAGCGCACCGCCCAGGAGTCCTCGTCGTCCAGCCGGTCGAACCGCGCGCTGCCCTGCCAGTCGGTCCAGGCCAGGTCGAAGGAGTCCTTGATGCCCAGGCGCCGCTGTTCCGGGGAGTCGACGAGGAACAGCCCGCCGAAGGACCAGTACGCCTGACCGCCGAGGTTCGCGGCGTTCTCCTGGTCGACGAGGGCGACCCTGCGGCCCCGGCTGGTCAGCTCGTGCGCCGCGACCAGGCCCGCGAGCCCGGCTCCGACGACGATGACGTCCGCGTCCATGGCGACCGTCTCCTTCCTCAGTTCTCTCGGTCTTCTCGTGGTGCGCGTATGCGCGCTTCGGGGGTGCCGCCGCCGGTGAGCAGCGCGGTGAGCAGCTGTCTGAGCCAGGCGCGGGCGGCGTCGACGTCCCGGTCCAGCAGCAGCTGGGTGGTGACGCCGTCGTAGGCGGCGACGACCGCGTGGGCGGCCCCTTCGGCGTCGCCGAGGACGGCGGGCAGCGCGGTGTGGCCGCGGGCGCGGGCCAGCCGGTCCGCGATCGCGCCGCGCAGCCGCGCCCGGTGCTCCAGCAGGGTCCGGGCCACGGCCCGGTCGCGGGCGGCGTGCACCAGGAAGTCCGTCTTGACCAGGAGCCAGTCCAGGTCGAGCAGGAGGGCCTCGGTGACCCGGTCCACCGCGGCGGGTACGTCGAGGTCCGGCCCGTCGAGGGCGAGCGCCCCGGCGACCTGCCCGGCGATCTGCTCGGCCCGCTCGCGGTAGAGGGCGAAGAACAGCTCGTCCAGGGTGGCGAAGTTGGAGTAGAAGGCGCCCCTGCTGTAGCCGGCGGCCTCGCAGACCTCCTCGATCGACACCCGGCCGAAGCCCTTGGCCGCGAAGACCCGGAAGGCGGCGTCGAGCAGGTTGGCCCGCGTCCGCTCGCGGCGCCTGGTGACGCGCCTGGCGGGGCCCTCCCCGTCGCCCTGCGGCATGGAGGACCTCCCACTGGTCGACGCCCGCTGCCCGCTGCCCGCGGTTCGATACGGGAATGTATCCGATACACCGGTGTATCCGAAGGGTCCGTGCGCGGTTCTCCCGCGCGTTGTCCGGGCCGGGAGGGCGGTGGGGCGGCGGGGCGGTCGAGCGGCCGGCCGGGCGGGCGAGATCGCTTCCAGAACACACATTCGATTAAGGGGTACGCTGGGCCCATGACCGCGCACCACCTCCAGGGCTCCCTCTTCGACCAGGCCGACGAGCTGCGGCTCGGCCCGCTGGACGGGCTGCGCCGTACCGTGCTCGGCCTCGGCGCCTGGATCGACGTGCTGCCCGGGTGGCTGAGCGGCGCCGACGACCTGTTCGAACGGCTGGCCGCCGAGGTGCCCTGGCGCGCGGAGCGCCGCCAGATGTACGACAACGTCGTCGCCGTACCGCGCCTGCTCGCCTTCTACGGCGCGGAGGACCCGCTGCCCCACCCGGTGCTCGACGAGGCGCGCGAGGCGCTGACCGCGCGCTACGCCGAGGAGCTGGGCGAGCCCTTCACCACGGCCGGGCTGTGCTACTACCGGGACGGGCGGGACAGCGTCGCGTGGCACGGCGACCGGATCGGGCGGGGAGCCCGGGAGAACACCATGGTCGCGATCCTCTCGGTGGGTGAGCCCCGCGACCTGCTCCTGCGTCCGGCCGGGGGCGGCGGCACCACGGTCCGGCGGCCCCTCGGGCACGGCGACCTGATCGTCATGGGCGGCTCCTGCCAGCGCACCTTCGAGCACTGCGTGCCCAAGACGGCACGGGCGGCCGGGCCGAGGATCAGCATCCAGTTCCGTCCGGCCGGGGTGCGCTGAGCGGGCTCGCGCCGGCCCCGTCCCGGGGGCGTCCGGCTACCCTGGGCGCGTCGGACAGCCGTCGAGACGAGCGAGGAGTTCGATGCGGGACTACGTGCAGCGCGTCGCAGACGGCACCTACCTGGTGCACGGCACCCACACCAACTGGGTGATCCTCACCGAGGGCGACGCCGCCACCCTGATCGACACCGGCTACCCCGGCGACCGGCAGCGGCTGCTGGACTCGCTGGCCGCGGTGGGCACCTCGCCCGAGGCCCTGGCGGCGGTGCTCATCACCCACGCGCACAACGACCATCTGGGCTCCGCCGAGTACCTGCGCGGCACCTATGGCACCCCGGTGCATCTGCACGAGAGCGAAGTGCCGCACGCGCGGCGGGAGTTCCTGCACCAGGTGACCGTCGGCCGGGTGCTGCGCAACGGCTGGCGGCCGGGCGTGCTGCCGTGGGCGGTGCACGCCGTCCGCGTCGGCGGCACCGCGCACATCCCGGTCGCCGCGCCGGAGCCGTTCCCGGCGGCGGGCCCGCTCGACCTGCCGGGGCGGCCCGTGCCCGTGCACACCCCCGGCCACACCCGGGGCCACACCGTCTTCCACCTGCCGCACGCCGGGGTGGTGCTCAGTGGCGACGCGCTCGTCAGCGGCCACCCGACCTCGCGGCTGCGGGGGCCGCAGCTGCTGCCCGACATGTTCCACCACGAGCGCGCCCAGGCGCTGGCCTCGCTGGCCGTGCTGGAGCGCCTCGACGCGGACGTGATGCTGCCCGGGCACGGCCCGGTCCACCGCGGCCCCCTCGCCCAGGCCGCACGCCGGGCCCGGGAACAGGCGTAGGGCCTCCGGCCCGGGAGCCCGTGGACAGCCGGCCCCGCGGGGGCCGGACGGCCGTACGCGCGCGGGGCCGGACGGCCGCCGCGGCGCAGGGCCTAGAGTTCCGGCCATGGCCTTGCAGATCAGCGCCACCAACCCGGAGCACCCCGCGCTCCTGCTCGAACTGCCCTGGCGGACGCCGCTGGAGGAGTGGCCCGGGGAGTATCTCGTGCCGCTGCCCCGCGGCATCTCCCGGCACGTGGTGCGCTACGCCCGCGCCGGCGAGGAGGTCGTCGCGGTCAAGGAGCTGGCGGAACGCCCGGCGCTGCGCGAGTACGAGCTGCTGCGGGACCTGGACCGGCTCGGCATCCCCGCGGTGGACGCGCTCGCCGTGGTCACCGGGCGCACCGACCGGTCCGGCGAGCCCCTGGAACCGGTGCTGATCACCCGGCACCTGGGCGGCTCGATGCCGTACCGCTCGATGTTCGAGACGACCCTGCGCCCGGCCACCATGCACCGGCTGATGGACGCCCTGGCCGTGCTGCTGGTGCGGCTGCACCTGGCCGGGTTCGCCTGGGGCGACTGCTCGCTGTCCAACACCCTCTTCCGGCGCGACGCGGGGGCGTACGCCGCCTACCTGGTGGACGCCGAGACCGGCGAGCTGCACCCGCGGCTGAGCACCGGGCAGCGGGAGTACGACCTGGACCTGGCCCGGGTCAACATCAGCGGCGAACTGCTGGACCTGGAGGCCTCGGGCGCGCTGCACCCCTCGGTGGACCCGGTCGAGTTCGGCGCCGGGATCTGCGCCCGCTACCGGGGGCTGTGGGAGGAGCTGACCCGCACCTCCGTCTACCCGGCGGGCAAGTACCACTGCATAGAGCGCCGGATACGCCGGCTGAACGACCTCGGCTTCGACGTGGCCGAGATGCAGATCGAGTCCTCCTCCACCGGCGACACCGTCACCTTCGTGCCCAAGGTCGTCGACGCGGGCCACCACCAGCGGCAGCTGCTGCGGCTGACCGGCCTGGACACCGAGGAGAACCAGGCCCGCCGGCTGCTGAACGACCTGGAGAGCTGGATGGCCACTCAGGACGACGCGCCCGGCAGCCCCGGCGCGGCCCGCCCCGGGGTGCTCGCGCACCGCTGGGTGCGCGAGGTGTTCCGGCCCGCCGTGCGGGCGGTGCCGCGCGAGCTGCGCGGCACCATGGACCCGGCCGAGCTGTACCACCAGCTCCTCGAGCACCGCTGGTACCTGTCCGAGCGGGCGCAGCACGACATCGGTCTGGACACCGCCGTCCGGGACTACGTCGAGAACATCCTGCCCGGGGACCGCGAGGCCGCCGGGCCGGCCGCCGGCTGAGCACGCGCGGGAGCGGCCGGCTCCGCGCCGAGCCGGCCGCGCGGGGCGGGGCGGCGGCACGGACCGGACCGTACGGGCCCCGACCGCGTACGGGCCAGACCACACACGGGCCACACCGCACGGGACGGACCATGCACGGGACGAACCGCACGGCCCCGACCGCACACGGGCCACACCGCACGGGACGGACCATGCACGGGCCGAACCGCACGGCCCCGACCGCGCCCGGGCCACACCGCACGGCCCCGGACGGGCCACACCGCACGGGCCGGACGGGCCGGACGGGCCACACCGCACAGCCCGGACAGGCCCGCCCGCACGGGGCGGCCGGCCGCCGCGCCGGTCTCAGTTGTGCGGGACCACCGCCACCGGGCAGCCGGCGTGGTGCAGCACCCCGGCGGCGACCGATCCGATCCGCGCGCCCACCGCCGTACGGCGTGCGCGGCGCCCCACGACCAGCAGCTGCGCCCGCCCGGCCGCGGCCAGCAGTACCTGGCCCGCGCTGCCCATCTCCACGTGCTCGACGACGGGCACGTCCGGGAAGCGCTCCCGCCACGGCTGGAGCGCCGCCTCCAGGCCCTTGCGCTCGTACGGCTCCAGACCGCCGGCCTCGTCCAGCAGCTTGAGGGAGGCGGGGCTGTAGGCGAACACCGGCGGCAGTGTCCAGGCGCGCACCGCCCGGACGGTCGCGCCGCGGGCGGCGGCGGTCTCGAACGCGAAGCCCAGGGCCTCGGCGCTGTCCTCGGGGGCGCCGTGCTGGCCGACGACGACCTCCCGGCCCCCGGCCTCCGCGGCGGCCTCGTCGCCGGACCGGACCAGGACCACCGGCCGCCGGGCCTCCGCGATCACCTGCTGGCCGACGGAGCCGACCAGGAATCCGACGAGGGGGCCCTGTCCGCGCGAGCCCAGCACGAGCATCTCCGCGCCGTCCGCGGCGGCCACCAGCGCCTCCACGGCCGCCTCCTCGACCACGTCGGTGGTCACCGGCAGGCCGGGATGGCGTTCGGTGACGGTGCGGACGGCCGCGGCCACCGCGTCGCGCGCCCACTGCAGCTGTGTGTCCCGGTCGCCCACGTCGAACGCGTCGTGCACCTCCGGGCGCCAGGCGTGCACCACGCGCAGCGGCAGCCCGCGGCGCACCGCCTCCCGCCCCGCCCACGCGAGCGCCGCGAGGCTCTCCTCCGATCCGTCCACCCCTGCCGTGATCGGGCGCGTCATGCCGTCTGCCTCCCAGGTTGGCGATCCCGTCCGTGGGCCCAGTCTCCCCCACGCGTTGCCCGTGATCCTCCCGGTACGCCCACGAGTTCTCCCGGTACGCCCACGAGTTCGGCGTGCCGGGCTCCCGGCGGGCGCGGTGCCCGCGGGCTCCGGTGCTTTCCCGAGCGAACCGCGGCGATCGAACATACGATGGCCGGAACCGGCGTGGTGACGACGGGGGTGCGCCGGCCGCCGATCCGACCGTTCGGGGTGGGAGACACATGGCACAGGCCGCGGAGCCGGCGCGGACCGTCATTCTGACCGTGGACGACGATCCGGGGGTCTCCCGCGCCGTCGCCCGCGACCTGCGGCGCCGTTACGGCCGGTCGTACCGGGTCGTGCGCGCCGAGTCCGGCGAGTCCGCCCTAGAGGCGCTGCGCGAGCTGAAACTGCGCGGCGATCTCGTCGCGGTCGTCCTGGCCGACTACCGCATGCCCGGGATGAACGGCATCGAGTTCCTGGAGCAGGCCCTGGACGTGTACCCGGGCGCGCGGCGGGTGCTGCTGACGGCGTACGCGGACACGGGCGCGGCGATCGACGCGATCAACGTGGTGGACCTCGACCACTACCTCCTCAAGCCCTGGGACCCGCCGGAGGAGAAGCTCTACCCGGTCCTGGACGACCTGCTGGAGGCGTGGCGGCACAGCGACTACCGCCCGGTCCCGAGCACCAAGGTGGTGGGCCACCGCTGGTCGGCGCGGTCCTCGGAGGTCCGCGAGTTCCTGGCCCGCAACCAGGTCCCCTACCGCTGGTACTCCTCCGACGAGCCGGAGGGGCGGCGGCTGCTGCAGGCGGCCGGGCAGGACGGCCGGCGGCTGCCGCTGGTGGTCACCCCGGACGGCACGCCGCTGGCCGAGCCGGAGCCCGCCGAGCTGGCCGCCCGCGTGGGCCTGGCGACGACTCCGGCCGCCGACTTCTACGACCTGGTGGTGATCGGCGGCGGCCCGGCGGGGCTCGGCGCGGCCGTGTACGGGGCCTCGGAGGGGCTGCGGACGGTGCTGGTGGAGCGTTCGGCGACCGGCGGCCAGGCCGGGCAGAGCTCGCGGATCGAGAACTACCTCGGGTTCCCGGACGGTGTCTCGGGGGCCCAGCTGACCGGCCGGGCGCGGCGCCAGGCGGCGAAGTTCGGCGCGGAGATCCTCACCGCGCGCGAGGTGACCGCCCTGGAGGTCAACGGCGCGGCCCGCACCGTGCGGTTCTCCGACGGCTCGGCGGTCGCGGCGCACAGCGTGATCCTGGCGACGGGGGTGTCCTACCGGCAGCTGGAGGCGCCCGGCGCGCGGGACCTCACCGGCTGCGGGGTGTTCTACGGTTCGGCGCTGACCGAGGCGCCCTCGTGTCTGGGGCAGGACGTGTACATCGTCGGCGGCGCCAACTCCGCGGGGCAGGCGGCGATGTACCTGTCCAGGGGCGCGAAGTCGGTCACCCTGCTGGTGCGCGGGCCGTCCCTGTCGGCGTCGATGTCGTACTACCTGATCCAGCAGATCGAGGAGGCGCCCAACATCGTGGTGCGCACCGGCACCGTGGTGGAGGCCACGCACGGCTCACAGCACCTGGAGCAGCTCACCCTGCGCGACACGGTGACGGGCGGGGCCGAACGCGTCGACGCGCAGTGGATGTTCGTGTTCATCGGGGCGGCGCCGCTGACGGACTGGCTGGACGGCACGGTGCTGCGCGACGAGCGCGGGTTCATCCTGGCCGGTCCCGACCTGAGCGCCGACGGGCGGCCGCCCGCGGGCTGGGAGCTGGACCGGCCGCCGTACCACCTGGAGACCAACGTCCCCGGGGTGTTCGTGGCCGGTGACGCCCGCGCGGCCTCCGCCAAGCGGGTCGCCTCCGCCGTCGGAGAGGGAGCCATGGCCGTGATGCTGGTCCACCGGTACCTGGAGCAGTCGTGAGCGGGCGGCCGCTGCCGTGCGAAGTGCGGGAGATCGGCTCGCTGTTCCTGTTCGAGAAGCTGTCCCCGGAGCAGCTGGCCCGGCTGTGCCGCGAGGGGCGGGTGGAGAGCTTCGAGGCGGGCCCCGTCTACACCGAGGGCGAGCCGGCCACCTGCTTCTACGTCATGCTGGAGGGCACGGTGGCGGTGTTCCGCCGGGTCGGCGGCGAGGACGTGGAGGTCAGCCGCACCTCGCAGCGCGGGGTGTACGCGGGCGCCATGCAGGCCTACATCGGCGACCGGGTGCGGCAGGTCTACACCAACTCCGTGCGCGCGACCGCGCCGACGCGTTTCTTCGTGCTGCCCGCCGACACCTTCGCGAGCATCATGCGCGAGTGGTTCCCGATGGCCGTGCACCTGCTGGAAGGTCTGTTCTTCGGGGCGAAGAACACCCAGGCGGTCGTCGGCCAGCGGGAGCGGCTGCTCGCGCTGGGCTCGCTGTCGGCCGCGCTCACGCACGAGCTGAACAATCCCGCCGCGGCGGCGGTGCGGGCGACGGCCACGCTGCGCGAGCGGGTGGCGAAGATGCGGCGCAAGCTCGCCCTGATCGCCGAGAGCCCGTTCTCGGCGGAGCAGCTGGCGAGCCTGATCGACATCCAGGACCGCACCGCCGAGCGGGTCGCCAAGGCCCCGGTGCTGAGCCCGCTGGAGGCGGCCGACCGGGAGGACGTCCTCACCGACTGGCTGGAGGACCACGGCATCGACTCCGGCTACCAGCTCGCGCCGGCCTTCGTCCAGGCCGGGCTCGACGCCGACTGGCTGGAGCAGGTGGCCGCCGCCGTGGGCGAGGAGATCCTGCCGAACGCCGTGGGCTGGCTCAACTACACGGTGGAGACCGAGCTGCTCATGGACGAGATCGCCGACTCCGCCACCCGTATCTCCCAGCTGGTGGACGCCGCCAAGCAGTACTCGCAGCTGGACCGCGCCCCCTACCAGGTCACCGACGTCCACGAACTCCTCGACAGCACGCTGATGATGCTGTCGGCCAAGATCGGTCCGGAGATCAGGGTGGTGAAGGAGTACGACCGGACGCTGCCGAGGATCCCCTCCTACCCGGCCGAGCTCAACCAGGTGTGGACCAACCTGATCGACAACGCGGTCGCGGCCATGCGGGGCGCCGGCGGCGAGGGCACCCTGACGGTGCGCACGGCCCGGCACGACGAGCGGCTGCTGGTGGAGTTCCGCGACACCGGGCCGGGCGTGCCGCCCGCGATCCGCGACCGCATCTTCGACCCGTTCTTCACCACGAAGCCGGTCGGCCAGGGCACCGGGCTGGGACTGGACATCTCCTGGCGGATCGTCGTCAACAAGCACCACGGCGCCCTGCGCGTGGAGTCGGTGCCGGGCGACACCCGCTTCCAGGTCCTGCTGCCGCTGACCGCCCAGGAATCCGGCGGCGCGCCGGCCGGCACCCTGGCCGGCGGCGTTCCGCTCACCCCGTCCGAGGAGCCGGCATGACCAGTGACATGGGAATCGACCCCAGCGTCCCGCCGAGCGGGAGCGGCTGCGCGGAATGCGACGCGGCCGGCGGCTGGTGGTTCCACCTGCGGCGGTGCGCGACCTGCGGCCACGTCGGCTGCTGCGACGACTCCCCCGCCAAGCACGCCACGGCGCACTACCGGGCCACCGGGCATCCGGTGATCCGCAGCTACGAGCCGGGCGAGGACTGGTTCTGGAACTACGAGACCGAGGAGCTGTACGCGTCCGGTCCCGAGCTGGCTCCGCCCGCCGCCCACCCCGAGGACCAGCCCGCCCCCGGCCCGGCCGGGCGGGTTCCGGCGAACTGGGCGGACACCCTGCGCTGAACCGCCGGTCCGCGCGGGAGAGGCCGGACCTCCGCGCCGCGCGGGAGGCCGACCTTCCGGTCCGCGCGGGAGACCGGACCCCGCGCCGCGCACGAGGATGCCCCGCCGGAGCGGGGCATCCCCTCACCCTGGGGAGCGGGCCGCCGTCAGCGGCGGGCCGCCGGGGTGTTCTTGGCGGTGACGTTGACCGCGGCCCAGGCCCGGTCCACCGTCTTGTACGCGGTGCTGCTCGCGCCGTACAGGTCCTTGGCCGCCTTCAGCGTCGCGACGCGCGCGTCGTGGAAGTCGGTGGTGGAGACCATGTAGCGGGTCAGGGCGCGGTAGAAGATCGCCGTGGCCTTGGCCCGGCCGATGCCCTTGACCGACAGGTTGTGGTACGTCGGCGAGTTGTAGGCGACGCCGCCGATCGTCTTCTTGCCGCTGCCCTCGGCGAGCAGGTAGTACGCGTGCGAGGAGACGCCGGAGCCGGCGTGGACCTCGGTGAAGTACGTGCTGGACGACCAGTAGTCGATCGTGCCCTCGAGCTTGTCGAGCGAGGGGCGGTCGAGGCGGCGCAGGAACTTCTGCGACAGGCCGAGCTTCTCGCCGATGAGGTAGTTCGGCGGGTTCTTCTTGTTGTTGGTGAAGAACTCGACGTTGGAGCCGAAGATGTCGGCCAGCGACTCGTTCAGCGAGCCCGGCTCGCCGTACTGGTTGCCGTCGGAGTCCACGTAGGTGGGCTCGAGCCGCGCGGTCGCCTCGACGACCCCGTGGGTCAGCTCGTGCCCCGTGACGTCCAGGGCGACCAGCGGCTTCTTGAACACCTTGCCGTCGCCGTCGCCGTACAGCATGCAGGTGCACGCCGGGTCCCAGAACGCGTTCGCGATCTTGTTACCGAAGTGCACCATGGCCTGGGCACCCTTGGAGTTGTTCCTGATCCCCTTGCGCCCGAAGGTCTTCTTGTAGAAGTCCAGGGTCTTGGTGATGCCGTACTGGGCGTCCACGGCGGCGCTGTTGCGGCTGGTGACCTTGCCGTTGCCCCACTTGTTGGTGGAGCTGGTGATCTTCGTGCCCTTGGCGAAGTTCTCCTGCAGCTTGTTCTTGGCGTCCCGCGTCTCGGTGCCGTAGCGGGTCGGGTCCTTGAGCTGGAAGGAGGTGCGGGCGGTCTGGGTGGTGGTCAGCGAGACCGTGCCCAGGAACAGCGATGAGCCGGAGCCGGTGGCGGTCCGCGGGTAGGCGGCCGCCGCGGCGGGGGTCTTCGCGGCGAGGCCGGAGGGCAGCGGGGCGTCGCCGGTGGCCGGGTTCAGGGTCTCGCCGCGCTCGCGCAGGGCCGCCAGCAGCTTGGGCGAGAGGAACTCGTCGCTGTCGGGGGTGTTGCTGCGCACCTTGCCGGTGACGGCGTCGACGACGACCGTGCGGGAGCCGGCCGCCTCGGTGGTGGCGCTGCCGGTGACCCGCACCTGGTAGGCGAGGGCGGAGGCGCCGGCCCGGGCGTCCACCACCAGCCGGGCGGCGCCCGCGTCGCCCTTGGCGGCGGAGGCGGCCCTGGCCGCCGCCTGAGCGGGCGTCAGCTTCGGGGTGGTGGTGGAGGGTGCGACGGTGTGGTCGGCGGCCCGGGTGACGCCCGTGTAGGCGAGCGCGTGGTCGAGGTGGACGACGAGGTCGCCGCCGAGGACGGGCATGCCCTGGTGGGTGCGTATGAACCGGACGTGCCGCGCGCCCTCGGGGTCGAGCATCACGTCCTGCGCCCGCAGTTCGTCCCCGCGGGTGACGCCGGTGGCCGAGGCGTGGGCGAAGGCGGCGGCCCGGGCGGATGCCACGACGTGCGCCGAGGCGGCGGCGGAGGCCGCCGTCACGCTCGCCGGCCCCGTGTCGGGCGCGGCCAGCGCGGTGCCGGCCAGGCCCGTGGCGGCCGTGGTCACCGCGACGGCGACGGCCACACTGCGTATGTGGGGTCTGTGCACTCTTGACGGATCCTTCGTTCGGAAAGCGGCCGGCACGCCAACCGCCCCTCAACATGGCCCAGTTGGGCCACGGGGGCTGGTCGGGCCCCGGTATCGAACCCTTATGGATCAGTCATGGGCATGTAAAGCGCGAATGACTCATTCCGCGCAGTCCATGGCAATCCTTTGCCAATCCACCCCACTCAGTGATCGGCGGATGACCAACTGTGTGTCGTCCCGGGAGATGTGACGCGATGAGAGAAGGTTGCGTTGCCCTGATGTGACCGATCTCGCACGGACGAGGCGGGGAGAAGACGGGAGAGGGATCGTATGGCCTCACGAACGGTGTGCAGCGGTGCGGTGCTGGGATCGCTGGTGCTGGCCCTGGCGGCGGGGCCGGCACACGCGGCGCCGCCCCGGCCGGCCGCCGCGGCGCCCGCCGCGCTGCCCGCCCCGGACACCGCGGCCCTCGGCCGGCTGCTGCGCACGGCGCTCTCCCAGGGCGCGCCGGGCGCCATGGCGCGGATCGACGACCACCGCACCTCCTACGACGACCACGCCACGGTCCACAAGGCCACCGAGGGCGTCGCCGACCGCGTCACCGGGGAGGCGATGGACACCGCCGACCGGTTCCGCATCGGCAGCGTCACCAAGACCTTCTCCGCGGTCGTGCTGCTGCAACTGGCCGCCGAGGGGAAGGTGAAGCTGGACACCGCCGTCAACCACTACCTGCCGGGCCTGCTGCCCGACGACCGGATCACGGTGCGTCACGTGCTCGGCCACCGCAGCGGGCTGTACGACTACAGCTACGACATGTTCGCCGCGACGGTCCCCGGCTTCGAGGCCGTGCGCACCAAGGTCTTCACCTACCGTCAGCTCGTGACCCGCGCCCTGAAGCACCCGCTCACCCACGCCCCGGGCGCCGCCTACGCCTACTCCAACACCAACTTCGTGGTCGCCGGGATGCTCATCGAGAAGCTGACGGGCCACGCGGTGCGCACCGAGTACCAGAACCGCATCATCGGACCCCTGAAGCTGACCGACACCTTCTACGTCCACCCGGCCACGGCGATCCCCGGCCGGCACACCCGCGGCTATCTCACCCCGGACGAGGCCGGCACCCCCCTGGTGGACGCCACCGACCAGACCGCGTCCTGGGCGCAGAGCGCGGGCGCCCTCATCTCCTCCACCCGCGACCTGAACACCTTCCTGTCCGCGCTGCTCGGCGGCGGACTGCTGCCGGCGGCGCAACTGGCGCAGATGGAGCGCTGGATGCCGGCGGGCACGGGCCAGGCCTACGGCCTCGGACTGCGCCGCCGGGACCTGTCGTGCGGGATCTCGGTCTACGGCCACACGGGCGCCGTGCAGGGCTTCTACACCTACGCGTTCACCAGCAAGGACGGCCGGCGCAGCCTGAGCGCCCTGGCCAACACCTCCAACAACGGCGCGGTGCACCAGACCATGCTGCGCACCCTGGAGTCGGCGTTCTGCGGCAAGCAGACCAAGCTGCGCGGCACGCTCACGCGGCTGCGCCCGGCCGCACGGACGGACGACCTGGCCGAGTGACGGACGACCTGGCCGAGTGACCCGCCCGGCGAACCCGCCGGAACCGCCGGCGCGCCGGCCCCGGGCCGCGCCGCGTCCGCCCCGCTCCACCCCGGTCCGGTCCGGTCCGCTCCACCCCGGTCCGGTCCGGCCCGGTCCGGCCCGTCCGCCCCGATCGAACCCACAAGTCCCTTTCAAAGCAACGGAGTTGACCCCTCTCCCCGGAGGGTGATCTACGTCGCACGGGCAACCCGTGCCCTACTCGGCGCGTCTTGACGGACAACAGCCGACCGCGCCCCGGTCCGCACGGACCGGGGCCGGTTTCCGACGCGCTATACACGCCATGTATACACGGCGCGTATAGATGTGCAGAGAAAGGCACGCATGTACGGCAAGGCATTCGCCCCCGAGTACCAGGGCGCCCTCACCTCCCTGTCCGTGAACTCCTCCCTCACCGACGTCCTGGCCGCCGGCCGGGAGCAGCTGGCCGCGGCCGAACGGGCCGGGCGGCGGGACGAGGCGGCCCGGTCCGGGCTCGCGGTCGCCGAGGCGCACCGGCGGCTCGGCCAGGTGCGGGAGGCGGACCGCGCCTGGAAGGCCAGTTACCGCGCCGCCCGGGAGGCCGGGGACACCGCCGCGATGGCCTGGGCGCTGTGGAGCGGGGGCACGCTGGCCCGGCAGCGCGGGGCGTTCCGGCTGGCCTGGCGGCTGCTCGGGCTCGCGGCCGAACTCGGCGAGCGCGGCGGGGACGTCGTGGTCCGCGGCTACTCGCTGGCGGGCCTCGCCGAGACCGGCCGCATCCAGGGCGACTACGAGGCGGTGGGCCGGCTGCACGAGCAGCTGCTCGCCGAGGCCCGGCGGCGCGGCGAGGCGCGGCACACCGTGTGGGCGCTGGAGGGCATCGCGCAGATGCACCGCAACACCGGCTCCTACGACACGGCGTACGCGATGTTCGAGGAGGCGGCCGGGATAGCCGCGCGCGCCGACGACCGGCGCGGCCACGCCTGGGCGCTGCGCGGGCTGGCCGACATCGTCTCGGTGCGCGACGGCGACTGCGAGGGCGCGCTGGCGCTGCTGTCCGAGGCGGAGGACGGCTGCCGCGCGATGAAGCTGGCCGGCGCGCTCGCCTACAACCACAAGATGCGCGGCAACGTCCTCTACCGCGCCGGACGGTACGCCGAGGCGCGGCGCACCTACGAGCGGGCGCTGGAGGAGTTCCGCGCGATCGGCGAGCCGCGCGGCGAGGCCCTGTCGCGGCTCGGCCTCGCCAAGTCCCTGGCCCGGCTGGGCCAGGACCCCGCCCGCACCGCGGCCGAACTCGCCGACCTGGCTCGCACGATGGACCGCATCGGACTGCGGCACGCCGGTGCGTTGGTGCGGCGGGCCCAGGAGGAGTTCGGCCTCGCGGGGCCGGCGGCCGGCCCCGCGGGCGCACCGCGCCCGGACGACGCCCGCACGCCGTCGCGCATCGCCGGGGAGGCCGGCCGATGAGCACGGCGCAGCCGGTCGTGCCGGTGGTGGGCGGGATGCCGGACGTGCTCGATCGGTGCCGGGAGCTGGTGCGGCCCGCCCTCGTGGAGGCCGTGCGGCGGCTGCATCCGTGGGTGGGTGAGATGGCCGCGTACGCCTTCGGCTGGTGCGAGGCCGGCGGGGCTCCCGCGGCCGCACCGGGCGGCAAGGGCGTGCGGCAGGCGCTCGCGGTGCTCGGCGCGGAGGCGGCCGGGGCTCCCGGACGGGCCGGGGTGGCCGCGGCCGTCGCGGTGGAGCTGGTGCACACCTTCTCCCTGCTGCACGACGACATCATGGACGGCGACGCGACCCGGCGCGGCCGCCCGGCCGTGTGGAAGGAGTACGGCACCGGTCCGGCCGTCCTGGCCGGCGACGCCCTGTTCGCGCTCGCCGTGGAGACCCTCGCCCGCACCCCGGGCGGCCCCGCCGTCGTGCGCCGGCTGTCCGCGACCCTCGTGGACCTGCTGCGCGGACAGGCCGACGACCTGCTGTTCGCCACCCGCCCCTGGCGGGGGCCGGAACGGGTACGGCCGCCGGAGTACCGGGTGATGGCCGAGCACAAGACCGGCGCCCTGCTGGGCTGCGCCGCGGCGCTGGGCGCCGCACTCGGCGGCGCCACCCCGGCGACGGCCGACGCGCTGGACCGCTTCGGGCGGCATCTGGGGGTGGCCTTCCAGCTGGTGGACGACGTCCTCGGGCTGTGGGGCGACCCGGCCGTCACGGGCAAGCCCGTCCACGCCGATCTGCGCGAGCGCAAGAAGACGTTCCCGGTGCTCGCCGCGCTCGACGCCCCGCACCCGGCCGCATCCCGCCTCGCCGCCCTGCTGGAGTCGGACGGGGATCCGGCGGAGGCGGCCGCACTGGCCGAGGCGGCCGGCGGCCGGGCGGCGGCGCTGGCCGAGGCCCGCCGGCACGTCGCGGCGGCCGGGGCCGCGCTCAGCGGCGTACCGCTGGACGCCGGTGCCTGTGCCGGGCTGCGCGCGCTGCCTGCCTTCCTGCTCGCCCGCGATCTCTGAGAACGGTTGACCCGCGCCGCCCCACGGAGTGAGGGTCGAGGCGGCGCGGACCCCCACCCCCGCGCCGGGAGGGTGAACGGCCTTGATCGGCATCTCGGACATCGAAACCGCGGCCGGGCGGATCGCCGGCCACGTCGTGCGCACCCCCACGGTGCCCAGTCCCGGCCTGTCCGAGCTGCTCGGCGTCCCGGTCACGGCGAAGCTGGAACTCCTCCAGCGCACCGGGTCGTTCAAGGCGCGCGGGGCGACGGCGAAGCTGCTGTCGCTCGGGGAGGCCGAACGTGCGGCGGGCGTGGTCGCGGTCAGCGGCGGGAACCACGGCATCGCGCTGGCGGTGATGGCGGCGGCACTGCAGGTGAAGGCCACGGTGGTGATGCCGCGGTCGGCGCCCGCGCGCTCCATCGCGCTCGCGGAGGGGACCGGGGCGCAGGTGCGGCTGACCGACGGCATGGACGAGGCGTTCGCGACGGCCACCCGGCTGCGGGACGAGGGGCTCACCCTGGTCCATCCCTTCGACGACCCGGTCGTCGTCGCCGGTCAGGGCACCGTCGGCCTGGAACTCGCGCGGGACGCCGGTGAGCTGACGGACGTGCTCGTCAGCATCGGGGGCGGCGGGCTGATCTCCGGGGTCGCCGCCGCCCTGCGCGCGCTGCGGCCCGGGGTGCGGATCTGGGGCGTGGAGACGGAGGGCGCCGAGGCCATGTCGCGGGCGCTGGCGGCGGGCGGTCCGGTGCCGGTGCCGCTCACCTCGATCGTGACCACGCTGAGCGCGCCGGCGGTCTCGCGGCTGACGTACGAGCATGTCCGCGCGCTGGTCGAGGAGGTGCTCGTGGTGTCCGACCGGGAGGCGGTGCGGGGCTGCCTGGAACTGGCCGAGCACGCCAAGGTGTGGACCGAGCCGGCGGCGGGCTGCCTGCTGCCGGCCGCCCGGCGGGTACGGGAGCGGGTGGGCGCGGACGCCCGCCTCGGTCTGGTGGTGTGCGGAGGCAACGCCGCTCCGGCCGACATCATGGCGTGGGCGGACGGCTTCGGACTCCGCTGAGCCGCAGCCACGCCGCGGCGGTCCGCCCGACGGGCCCGGGCGGCCCCCGCGGGCGGCGGTCCCGGGCGTCGCCCCCGGGCGGCGGCCGCGGACGGCGGCCCGGGCAACGCCTCCTGCGCGGCGGTCCGGACGCGCACCCAGCCGTGGTCCGGGGTGCGCGTCCGAACGGTACGCCGGACAGCGGGGCGACGCCTCGCACACGGGGGCACGGCGGCCCGCGCTTCCGGAGGGCTCCCCGGGGCGGCGGCGCGGCATGCACCCCGGACGGGCGACCCCGGACGGGCGCCCCCTGGACCGGCGCGCCCGGCGGGCCCCGGTGACGCTCCGGGCCCTGGACCGGGTGGCTGCCCGGGCCGCGGCCCGGGGGTGGACCGGTCCGCGGCCCGTGGGTTGACCGGTGCCGGTGGGGCGGCCGGGTCGCGGGGGGCAGGCCGGTCCGGGCCGGCGGTCGAAAGGCGTCAGGCGGTGTGAATTCGGCCGTCGAGCCGGTTTACCGATGGTTACCACAGGTCGGCGACCCGCCATTCGCCGGGAAATGCCGCGCGGAATTCCCGTGGATCACTCCGTTCCAGCGCAAACGAACCTTTCCGTTCTCCGTTCGGTCACCGGCGGGCACCTTCCGTACGGCACGTCGGCGCACTTCCGCGCCGGTTCGGCCGCCCCGGCCGGCCCCGGGACGACATCTGGACGGATTTCATCGCACATCCGCTCGGCGGCGACTGAATAAAAGGCAGGAACAGTCGCCGGGTTGCGGTTCCTTTGAACGGACCCGGTCTCGCCCCCCGTATCTCTGGGAAAGGTGAATGCCGGGGGTTCGACGAAGGATGACCATGGTCGAAAGGAACGCGTCCACGGGGGAGCCGGTCGCCGGGCGGTACCGGCTCCTGGAGGTGGTCCACCGCGAGACGAACCACGTCTGCTGGTACGGCGAGGACATCGAGGCCGAACGCCCCCGGCTGCTCACGCAGACCGGGCTCCCGGACGGCACCGACCAGGAGGACGCCCGCCGGATCACCGCGCGCATCATGCGCACCGCGGAGACCATGGGACTGCTGCGGCCGGGCCGGGTCGCCACGGTGGTCGACGCGGTCACGCAGGACGGCACGCTGTGGACGGTCACCGAGTGGATCGACGGCGCACCCCTGGGCGAACTCCTCGCCGTGGAGGGCCCGCTCAACTACGTGCGGGCGGCCCGGATCGGCCTGGAGGTGCTCGACGTGCTGGAGGCCGCCCACGAGCAGGGCTTCACCCACGGCGAACTCGGCCCCGGGCAGGTCTTCGTACGCAACCGGGGCGACGTCGTGCTCACCGGGTTCGGACTGGCCGGGGCCACCCTGGTCCCGCGGCTCACCGCACCGGCGTACGCCTCCCCGGAACAGGCCCGCGACGAGCGCATCGGTCCGGCCTCCGACCTGTGGGCGCTCGGCGCGCTGCTGTACAGCATGGTCGAGGGCCGTCCGCCGTACCGCGACCGGGACCGGCCCGAGGCCACGCTGAAGGACGTGGACGGGCAGCCGGTTCGCGCCCCGCAGCGGGCCGGTTCGCTGAGCCGGGTGGTGCAGGGCCTGCTGCGCAAGGACTCCCGGGAGCGGCTCACCCGGACCGTGGTGCGCGACGCCCTCACCCGGGTGCTGAGCGAGGACCCGGACGCCGTCGCCCCGCGGCCGCCGCGGCCCCGGCTGCGCGGGGCGTACACGGCGGCCCGCCAGGCGGCCCGGGAGGCGGGCCGGGCCTGGAGCAGACGGACCATGGCGGTGGGCACCACCCTCGCCGTCGTCACCGTGACGGTCGCCGTCCTCGCCGTGACCCACCAGCTGCCCGGCACCGGCGGCTCCGCGTCCGCCGCCTCCCCCGCCCCCGGGCCCGCCTCCGCCTCGCCCGGCGCGTCCGGCGGTGCACCGGGCGGCGCGCCCTCGGCGAGCCCCACGGCCTCCCCCTCCGGCGCGCCCGGCGGTCTGCCGTACGGCTTCCGCCGCTACAACGCGCCCGAGGGCTTCTCCGTGGCCCTGCCCACGGGCTGGCGGCGGGTGGGCACCACCCGCGCGCCGGACGGTGCCTACCGCGCGGTGTTCGGGGCCACGGGCGACGCGCGCACCCTCGCCGTCACCTACACCGAGCGCGTCGACCGGGACCCGGTGGAGGTGTGGCGGGACGACGTCGAGCCCGGGCTGCGGCAGCAGACGGGGTACCGGCGCATCGGGGACATCCGCGGCACGACGTACCAGGGACGCCGGGCCGCCGACATGGAGTGGCTGACCGGGAGCGGCCAGGACCGGGTACGGACCTTCGGCCGCGGCTTCCTGCTCGGCGGCCGGCGCGGCTTCTCACTGCGCTGGACGACCCCCGCCGACGTCTTCACCGGAGCCGTGAACAAGCAGGCCCTGAGCGTCTTCCTGAAGACCTTCGTCCCGGCCCGGGCCTGATTCCCGCCGGCGGGCGGGCCGTGGGGCGGGCGGCCCGGTCCGGGGTGCGCCGTTTTCCGGGGCGTGGGGCGGGGACCCGGGGCGTATGGTGCGAATCGGATACACGATGATGACCGAGCAGGCCGGTCCGCGTGAGCTGGTCGGGCACGTGGTGAAGGCCGAGGAGGCCGGGTTCGACTTCTCGGTGACCTCGGACCACTACTTCCCCTGGCTGCGCGCCCAGGGGCACTCCCCGTACGCGTGGAGCGTCCTCGGCGCGGCCGCCCAGGCGACCTCGCGCATCCCGCTGATGACCTACGTGACCTGCCCGACCTTCCGCTACCACCCGGCGGTCGTGGCGCAGAAGGCGGCGACGCTGCAACTGCTGTCCGAGGGCAGGTTCCGGCTGGGCCTGGGCTCCGGCGAGAACCTCAACGAGCACGTGGTGGGCGGGGGCTGGCCCTCCGTCGACGTGCGCCACGAGCGGCTCGAGGAGGCCGTGGAGATCATCCGCGCCCTGTTCCGGGGCGGCCATGTCACCCGGCACGGCGCGCACTTCGACGTGGAGTCGGCGCGGCTGTGGGACCTGCCCGACCAGCCGCCGCCCATCGGCATCGCCGTGTCCGGCGAGCAGTCCTGCCGGCTCGCGGGCCATCTCGCCGACCTCGTCATCGCCGTCGAGCCCAAGGCCGGACTGCTGGAGGCGTTCGACCGGCACGGCGGCGAGGGCAAGCCGCGCGTGGGCCAGCTGCCGGTGTGCTACGACCCCGACCGCGACGCGGCGGTCAAACGCGCGCACGCGCAGTTCCGCTGGTTCGGCAGCGGCTGGAAGGTGAACGCCGAGCTGCCGCACCCCGACTCCTTCGAGTCGGCCACCCAGTTCGTCACCCCGGACGACGTGGCCGAGTCGATTCCCTGCGGGGACGACCCGGACGCCTTCGTGGAGGCCGTGCGCCCGTATGCGGAGGCCGGGTTCACCGAGGTCGCGCTGGTGCAGATCGGCGGCGAGACGCAGGAGGCGTTCCTGGAGTGGTCGGCGAAGACGCTGCTGCCGGCGCTGCGCGACGCCTTCGCATGACGGCCCTCACAGGGGCAATCACCCGGGAGGCTGAGCATTTCGCGGATTTCCTGGGTACTAGGGGGCTCTACACACTGATGTCCTCGGAGGGCCCCTGTCGTGAACTCCTTCGTGCACAAGACGCTGGTCGTGCAGTTGCAGGCGGGCGGAACGGAACGTTTTCCCGTGCTGGCGCACTTCGGCTACGACGCCGACGACCCGTTCGCGGTGACCGTCGTCTTCAGCCACGACGGCCGGGTGCTGGCTCGCTGGACCCTGGACCGCGAGATGCTGGGTGACGGCCTGACCCGTCCCGTGGGCATCGGGGACGTCCGCTTCCGCCCGGTGCCGGCCGGCCCGTGGGACGAGCTGTGCATGGAGTTCTACGGCGACGCCCGCCCCGACGGAGGACGGCACCACGCGGCGGTGTTCGCGGCGGCGCCGGCCGTCGAGGAGTTCCTGCGCGAGACCCGGGACGTGGTCGCGCCGGGCACGGAGGAGTTCGGCGCCGACGACTTCCTGGCGGAGGTCATCGCGGGCGGCTGAGGCGCTGCTGTGCTGTCTGCTCGCGGCGCACGCGCTGGTCCTGGCGGTGGGCGGGCACTACACCTACGCCGAGGTCCCCGCCGGCGACTGGGTCCGCGACACCCTCGGCCTGGACCGCAGTCCGTACGACCGCTTCGGCCATCTCATGCAGGGCTTCGTTCCCGCCGTGCTGGTGCGGGAGCTGCTGGTGCGCACCTCTCCGCCGCGCGGCAGCCGCTGGCTGCCGGTGCTGACGGTGTGCGCCTGCCTCGCCTTCAGCGCCTTCTTCGAGCTGCTGGAGTGGGCGGCGGCGGTGATCGGCGGGCACGGCGCGGACGCGTTCCTCGCCACCCAGGGCGATGTGCGGGACACCCAGTGGGACATGTTCTGCGCGCTGGCCGGCGCCGTCGTGGCGCTGCTCGTCCTGGCCCGCCCGCACGACCGGCGGCTCGCGGCCCTCAGCGGGGCGCTCACCGAAGCCGTCTGCGCGGGCCGTGCCGCGGCCCTGCGCGGTCCGGCCCGCGCAGGGGGCCACGCGCCCGCGCGGGGCGCGGTCTCACCGGGAGGTGTAGCGGCGCCGGGTCCACAGGGGCAGCACGAACCAGCACAGCAGGTACCACAGGACCACGACCGCGACCAGCCAGGGCACCCAGCCGCCGTGCGTCGCCACCCGCAGGATCAGCAGGAGTGAGGCGGTCATGGTGGCCAGCAGCAGCACCAGGCCGACGAAGGTCAGCCGGGACGCCCAGCGCACCGCCTGCGGCTTGACCCGGCGCCCGGAGACCAGGCGGTGCAGGGACACCGGGCCGATGAGCGCGCCGGTCGCGGTGGCGCCCAGCAGGACGGTGACGACGTAGATCACCTTTTCGGTGTGGGCGAGCGTGTCGTACTTCTGCTGGAAGACCACGGTCAGCAGGAAGCCGAAGAGGATCTGCACGCCGGTCTGGGCCACCCGCACCTCCTGGATGAGCTCCCCCCACATGCGGTCGGCCCGCTCCTCCTCGGTCTCATTGCGCCCCCGGCGCCGCTGCGCCTCCGCTCCCCTCTGCTCCGGTTGTCCCGGCTGTACCGGCTTTTTCGGCTTTCCCGTTTCTTCCGCCACCGTCACGACGCCTCCCCGTTGCCGTTCACTCGGTTCCTCTTCCTCGCGAGTGCCCAGATCGGCGGGATTCCTGCCCGTCCGGCCGCCCGTTTGCGCGGCCGGACGGCGGTTACACGGTCGGGGTGGATCACAAGCCCGCTTCAGGAGGTTCCGGTCGATGTCCGGCACACAGCTCACGGTGACGCTCGACGGTGGCCAGGTCGCCGACGCCCAGGCGGTTGTCAGCGCCCTGGAGGAGGTCTTCGGGGCGCCGGACGGCCTGCCCTCGGACGAGAGGGCGACCGTGCGCACGGCCACCTTCTCCGGGGAGACGACGGCCGGGACGCCCGCTGACGCGGCGGGCGGCGGACACCGCCTCACCGCGCCCGTGACCGTCACCGTGCAGGGCACCCCGGAGGCCGTGCGCAGGGCCCGCGACACGCTCAACCGCGCCTTCTCGGCGCGCGACGAGGGCGTGTCCGCGGGCGACCAGGAGCAGGAGCGCCGGCTGCGCCTCGAGCCGTGAGCGGTCCGGTCCGGTCCGGTCCGGTGACGAGCCATCACCGGCCTGCGACCGCTGCTACCAGCGGGACTCCACCTGGTCCTTGATCCGGCGGTCGTACAGGTCGCGTACGGCGGCCAGGGTCGCGTCGGTCAGCGGGGGCAGTTTGGCCGCGGCCGCGTTCGCGCGGGCCTGCTCCGGTGAGCGGGCGCCCGGGATGACGGTGGTGACGCCGGGCTGCTGGATGATCCAGCGCAGCGCCAGCTGGGCCGGGGTGTACCCCTCGGGGGCGAGCGCGGCGAACTCCGCCGCCGCCTCGACGCCGCTCGCGTAGTCCACGCCGGAGAACGTCTCGCCCTGGTCGAAGGCCTCGCCGTGCCGGTTGAACGTGCGGTGGTCGTTGGCGGCGAAGACGGTGTCCTTGGAGTACTTGCCCGACAGCAGGCCCGAGGCCAAGGGGACCCGGGCGATGATGCCGACGCCGGCCTCGCGCGCGGCGGGCAGCACCTCGCGCAGCGGCTTCATGCGGAACGGGTTGAGGATGATCTGCACGCTCGCCACATTGGGCCGGGCGATCGCCGTCAGCGCCTCGGCGCAGGTCTCCACGCTGACGCCGTACGCGGCGATCCGCTCCTCCTCCACCAGGGTGTCCAGGGCGTCGAAGACCGCGTCGGTGGAGTAGACGGGTGCCGGCGGGCAGTGCAGCTGCACCAGGTCGACGCGGTCGACGCCGAGGTTGCGCCGGGAGCGGTCGTTCCAGGCGCGGAAGTTGTCCAGGACGTAGTTCTCCGGGATCTGCTCCACGCGCCGGCCCATCTTGGTGGCGACCAGCACGTGCAGGTCGGGGCGGGTGCGGAGGAAGGTGGCGATGGTCTGCTCGCTGCGCCCGTCGCCGTAGACGTCGGCGGTGTCGAAGAAGGTCACCCCGGACTCGGCGGCCGCCTCCAGCACGGCCTCGGCCTCCTTGGTGTCCACGTCGCCCCAGTCGGCGCCCAGTTGCCAGGTGCCCAGGCCCACGACCGAGGCGTGCTGGTGCGACCTGGGGAATTCACGTTCGTCCATGGCGTCAGTGTGTCACCCGCCGCGCACCGGTGCGGACCGGTGCGCTCCGCTTGTGTGCCCGGGAGAGCGCCGGCGCCTCCCGCCGGGAGCGGGCGTCAGCGGCGCTCACCGGGAGCGGGTGTCAACTGGGACTGCACCAGCGGGGCGTACCGCTCCACGAGTTCCTCGGTGTCGGTGTCCCGCATCGCGCTCCCGCGGGCGATGCCGTACATCACGCCCAGGCCGAGCAGGGCGCCCACCGCGAGTTCGGCCCGCAGGCCGGCGTCGGGGCCGGTGAGCCGTGCGGCGAGGCGTTCGGTCACCTGGGCGCGGAAGTTGGCGCGCAGCACGTCACCGCGCTCGCCGTGCAGCGGGGCGAAGACGATGCGCAGGACGGGGTCGGCGCCCCGCTCGCGCTGGCCGCGCAGGACATGGCGGACCATGTGCCGGCCGAGGTCGTCGAGCGGTGCGTCCAGCAGGGCGGCCGCGTCCTCGTCGAAGGACATGACGCGGGCGAACAGCGCCTCCTTGGAGCCGAAGTACTTCAGCACCAGCGGCGGGCTGACCCCGGCGCGTTCGGCCACCGCCTTCAGCGTGATCCCCGTGTGGGCCTGCCGGGCGAGGAAGTACCGGGCCGCCTTGAGGATGGCCTCCTTGGTGGCCTCGGCGTCCCGCCGGACGGGCCCGGCGGCGGGGGCGCCGGGAGCCGGCGCGGGGGTCCCGGGGGCGGGCACAGAGGTGCCGGGGGCCGGCGTGGGGGTGCCCTGGGGCGTGCTCACCGCGCTCATGCCTGCTCCAGTGCCTCGTCGCGTACGCCGCGGCCGCGCCCCCGGGCGCCGCGCGGGCCACCGGGGGCCGCGTCCCCGGGGATGGACAGGGCCGCCGCGCAGGCGGCCAGGGCCACGGCGCCCGCCATCGCGAACGCCAGCAGATAGCCGTGCAGGGTGGGCACCGGGGAGCCGTCGACGGAGACGCTGTGGTGGACGAGGACCGCGGCGACGGCGGCGCTGGAGGTGGCCTGGCCGATGGTGCGCATCAGGACGTTGACGCCGTTGGCGGAGGCGGTCTGGGCGGCCGGCACGGCGCGCAGGATCAGGGTCGGCAGCGCCGAGTAGGCGAGCGTGGTGCCGGTGGCCACCACGGTGGCGCCCAGGATGATCATCCACAGGTCGCGGCTGTCGGCGATGCGCAGCGCGTAGCCGCAGGCGATGACCGCGGCGCCGAGGGCGAGCGTGACGCGCGGGCCGCGGGCGGTGGAGATGCGGGCGGACAGGGGCGAGAACAGCAGCATGGTCACACCGCCGGGCAGCAGGCACAGTCCGGTGGCGACGATCGACAGCCCGAGGCCGTACCCGGTGGCCTTCGGCGCCTGCACCAGCTGGGCGGTGACCAGCGAATTGGCGTAGAACGCGAAGCCGGTCAGCAGCGCGGCGACATGGGACAGGCCGACCCTCGGCCGGGAGACCAGCCGCAGGTCGACCAGCGGGCGCGCGGTGCGCAGCTGGTGCCACCACCACAGGGCGAGGACGGCCACGGCGGCGGCGAACAGGCCGAGGACCCGCGGGCCGCCCCAGCCCCACTGGCCGCCCTGGGACACCGCGAGCAGCAGGCACACGAGCCCGGCGGCCAGCCCGAGGGCCCCCGGCACGTCGAACCGGCCCGGCTCGCGCACCGGCGACTCCTTGACCGCCCACCACACGGCGGTCACGCCGAGCGCGCCGAGGACACTGGTGAGCCAGAACATCGTGTGCCAGTCGGCGTACTGGACGACGAGCGCGGCGAGGGGGAGACCCAGCGCGGCGCCGATGCCGACGGTGGAGCTCATCAGCGCGACCGCCGAGCCCCGGCGCCCGGGCGGCAGTTCGTCCCGCAGGATGCTGATCGACAGGGGTACGACGGAGGCGGCGGCGCCCTGCAGGGCGCGGGCGGTGATGAGCACGCCGATGTCGGAGGAGAGCGCGCACATCACCGAACCGGCGGTCATCAGCGCGAGCGCCGCCGTCAGGACCCGGCGCTTGCCGTACATGTCACCGGCCCGGCCGAGCACCGGGGTGAGGACCGCGCCGGACAGCAGGGTGGCGGTGACCATCCACGAGACGGCGCCCGCCGACGCGCCCGTCAGCCGCGGGAGATCGGGCAGGAGCGGTACGACCACCGTCTGCATGACGGCCATGAGGATGCCGCCCGAGGCCAGCACGGGGATGGTGAGCCGGTCCCGCAGGCTCCGGTCCGCCGCGCGGGTGCCGGGCGGGTCGGACAGCGGGGCGGGCTGCTCCATGAGGGCACTCCAGCGGAGGATCTGAAAACCAGGTGAATGACAATTCACCTTATCGAGTGAATGACCTTTCACCCAACACCGGCTCGCGCTCCACCTTCGTGATCACGTCAGCTTGCGGGGGTGAGCCGCACCACGCCGGGCGCGCCCCCGCGCGAAAGTACGCGCCGAACCGCCGCGCCCTGGGGAGGAATTCCCCGTTCCGCGGGCCCGCGACCACCCGGCACAGCAAGATCATCTTCGTTCAATTCTGTACGACATGGGGGTGATTGTCCGAAACACGGCCAACCGCTTCCCGGGGATTTCTCCCGCTCTCCCACCACCCGATAGGCATGCGGTGTCTCCACCCGAACTCCTCCCACCCATCCCGGAGGTCCCGTATGCCCGAACTCAGCCGTCGCCGCGCGCTCACCGTCACGGCGGTCCTCGCCACGGCCGCCGCCGCCCGGACGGCGACCGCCGCACCGGCGTCCGCCGCCGCGCCCCGTGCGTCCGTCCCCGCCCCTCGCGCGTCCGCCGCCGCGCCCCGCACGTCCGGGGCCGCACCCCGCGACCACCGGCACCACGCCGCGCCCGAGCCGTTCGACGAGGTCTACAAGGGCCGCCGGATACAGGGCCGTCCGGCGGACGACGGCGGTCACCACCACGGCATGGAGGGCATGCCCGGCATGGACTACGCCGTGTTCGTCGACGGCGCCCCCCTGCACGTGATGCGCAACGCGGACGGGACCTGGATCAGCGTCGTCAGCCACTACGACCCGGTCGAGAGCCCCAGGGCCGCCGCGCGGGCCGCGGTCGACGAACTGCGCGGCGCGCGGCTCGTGCCGTTCCCCGCCGGCTGAGGCGCCCGACGACACCCCGCACCGACCCGAGGACAGCGCCCCGAGGGGCACAGGCACACATGGACATCCGGAGCACCCGCGCATGACGGTACGCAAGAACCAGGCCGCCCTG
The DNA here is from genome assembly GCF_044903565.1 of Streptomyces sp. NPDC004065. Taxonomy (NCBI): domain Bacteria; kingdom Bacillati; phylum Actinomycetota; class Actinomycetes; order Kitasatosporales; family Streptomycetaceae; genus Streptomyces; species Streptomyces sp. NPDC004065. The sequence continues at coordinate 62,798 of NZ_JBJDQT010000027.1, forward strand.
ACCGCCGACGAGAAGCGGCGCTTTGTCGCCGCCGTCCTGGAGCTGAAGCGCACTGGCCGCTACGACGCCTTCGTCACCACGCACAACGCCTTCATCATGGGCGACACCGACACCGGCGAGCGGACCGGACACCGCTCACCGTCGTTCCTGCCCTGGCACCGCAGATTCCTGCTGGAGTTCGAGCGGGCCCTGCAGTCGGTGGACGCCTCCGTCGCGGTGCCGTACTGGGACTGGAGCACCGACCGCACCCCCCGCGCCTCGCTGTGGGCGCCCGACTTCCTCGGCGGCACCGGACGCGGTGTGGACGGCCGGGTGATGGACGGCCCCTTCGCCGCGGCCGCGGGCAACTGGCCGATCGCCGTCCGCGTCGACAGCCGCGCCTATCTGCGCCGCTCGCTGGGCGCCGGGGTGCGCGAACTGCCCACCCGGGCCGAGGTGGAATCGGTGCTGGCGATACCGACGTACGACGCCGCCCCCTGGAACAGCGCCTCGGACGGCTTCCGCAACCATCTGGAGGGCTGGCGCGGGATCAATCTGCACAACCGGGTCCATGTGTGGGTCGGCGGGCAGATGGCCACCGGGGTCTCCCCCAACGACCCGGTGTTCTGGCTGCACCACGCCTTCGTCGACAAGCTGTGGGCCGAGTGGCAGCGGCGGCACCCCGGCTCCCGCTATGTGCCGGCCGGGGACACGCCGGACGTCGTGGACCTGCACGAGCCGATGAAGCCGTGGAACGACACCACCCCGGCCGACATGCTCGATCACACCGCGCACTACACCTTCGACACCGACTGAGGGGTCGGGACCGGTCGCGACGCCGGTCGGCGGCCCTGCCCGTGCCCGGCCCGGCGGTGCACACCCGGGCAGGCGACCGGCGCGAGAAGCCAGGGCGGGCCAGGGCTAGCCCGGTCGGGGCCCTAGCCGGCCGCGGCCGTGCGGCACTCCGGGTGGCCCCAGCCCTGGTCGTTCTTGGCGATCTGCTCGCCGGCCGCGTAGGAGCGGCCGCACACGCAGCGGCCGGGGAACTTGGCCTTGATCGTGCGCGTCGGCGATCCGCCGCCGCGCTGCCGGGCGGCGCCCGCGCCGCTGGACCGGCGGCGCGGCGCGGCGGACGCCGGTGCGGCCGGCGAGGGCGGCGGCTCCGGCGAGCCGAGGGCGCTGCCCGCCGGCTGCTGGGAGGTCGCCGCCTGGCTGGCGGCGCGGTCGGCGAAGTCGTTGAGCGGATCGCCGTCCACCTGGTGGGCGGGCACGTAGCGGAAGTCGACCGAGCGGCCCTCGAGCAGCGCGTCGATCCGCACCACCAGCTCCTGGTTGGCGACCGGCTTGCCGGCGGCCGTCCGCCAGCCGTTGCGCTTCCAGCCGGGCAGCCAGGTGGTAACGGCCTTCATCGCGTACTGCGAGTCCATCCGCACCTCCAGCGGCACGGACGGGTCGGTCGCCGTCAGCAGCCGCTCCAGCGCGGTGAGTTCGGCGACGTTGTTGGTGGCGGTGCCGAGCGCCCCGGCCTCCCAGCGGGCCGCCGTCGCGGCGTCCTCGGAGACCACCCACGCCCAGCCCGCGGGACCCGGATTTCCCTTCGACGCCCCGTCGCACGCCGCCACCACACGTTCAGCCATGGCCCCGATCATGCCACGGCCGGCGGGGCCCTCCGTACGGGAACGTCCGGCGGCGGCTAGGAGGCGTCCGTCGTCCCGGGCATCTCCCCCCGCGTCGTGGTGAGGTCGATCACCGAGAAGTTCGCGCCCTGCGGGTCGCTGAGCGCGGCGAACCGGCCGAAGGGACTGTCCATCGGGCCGAACCGCAGCTCACCGCCGCGCCCGGTCGCCGCCGCGACGGCCTCGTCGCAGTCCGCGACGGCGAAGTAGACGTTGATGTACGGCGGCACCTCGGGCGGGAAGTCCTCCGTCATCGTCATCCGGCCCAGGACCGTCTCGTCACCGACGTTGAAGATCCGGAAGTCGATCGCGTCGTCCTCGAGCCGCTTGGAGGTGTAGCCGAAGACGCCGGTGAAGAAGGCGTCCGCCTTGCCGGGCTCGCGGGTGAAGACCTCCGCCCAGCAGTAGGCGCCGGGCACCGCGGTCGCCTCGAAGCCCTCGTGGCTGCCGGCCTGCCACACACCGAACACCGCCCCGCTGGGCTCCCGGGCCAGGCACATCGTGCCGAAGTCACCGACGCGCATCGGCTCCATCAGCACCTCGCCGCCGTGCTCGCGGATCCGGCCCGCGGTCGCCGCCGCGTCCGGGGAGGCGAAGTACAGGCACCACTGCGAGTGGCCCTCCTGCCCGGGCATCGGCGGCACGACGGCCGCGACGGCCTTGCCGTCGGCGTAGGCCTGGGTGTAGCCGCCGAACTCCGGCGCGGTCTCGCCGAAGGTCCAGCCGAGCACCTCGCCGTAGAACTCCTTGGCCGCCTGAAGGTCCGGGAACACCGCGTCCGCCCAGCAAGGGGTCCCCTCGGGTCGTACCGCCATGGCCGCGGCCCTTTCCGTGCGGTGGCTCGTCCGGTTCCTCACGCTAGCGGCGCCCGGGACGGACCGCGCGCCGAACCGCCGCCCGCGCCCCGCGCGCCCCGGACCGGACGCGCCCCAGACTGGAAAGGACACGGGCGTCCGCACGGACGCCGTGACGGCAGGACGCGGGACGGACGGCTTTCGCCGGGACGGGGCGTGAGATGGCGGACGGAACGATGCGGGCGTGGACCGTGACCCGGCCGGGACCGGTCGAGGAGGACCCCCTCCGGCTGACCGACAGGCCGGTGCCCGAGCCCGGGGACGACGAGTTGCTGGTGCACGTGCGCGCGTGCGGGGTGTGCCGCACCGACCTGCATGTCACCGAGGGCGATCTGCCCGTGCGGCGGCCCGGCGTCACCCCGGGGCACGAGGTCGTGGGGACGGTCGCGGGCCTGGGCGCCGCGGTGAGCGGCTTCACCCCCGGGGAACGGGTCGGCGTGGCCTGGCTGCGCCGCACCGACGGCACCTGCGCGTACTGCGTGCGCGGGGCGGAGAACCTGTGCCCGGCCTCGCTCTACACGGGCTGGGACGCCGACGGCGGCTACGCGCAGTACACCACCGTGCCGGCCGCGTTCGCGCACCGGCTGCCGGCCGGGCTGGACGACGTGGCGCTCGCCCCGCTGCTGTGCGCGGGGATCATCGGCTTCCGGGCGCTGCGCCGCGCCTCGCTGCCGCCCGGCGGACGGCTCGGGCTGTACGGCTTCGGAGGCAGCGCGCATCTGTGCGCCCAGGTGGCGCTGGCCGAGGGCGCCAGGGTGCACGTGATGACCCGCGGGGCGGCGGCACGCCGGCTCGCGCTGGAGCTGGGCGCCGCCTCGGCCCAGGACGCCTACGCGGCGCCGCCCGAGCCCCTGGACAGCGCGATCCTGTTCGCCCCGGTGGGGGACCTGGTCCCGGTCGCGCTGCGGGCCCTGGACCGCGGCGGGGTGCTGTCCGTGGCCGGCATCCACCTGAGCGACATCCCCGCCCTGCGGTACGAGAGCGACCTGTTCTACGAGAAGGAGCTGCGCAGCGTCACCTCCAACACACGCGAGGACGCCCGGGACTTCCTGGCGCTGGCCGCCCGGCACGGTGTGCGCGCCACGACGCACACCTACCCCCTCTCCCGGGCCCAGCAGGCGCTGAAGGACCTCAAGGCCGGACGGTTCGACGGGGCGGCGGTGCTGGTGAACGACCTCGGCTGAGGCGGTGGGGGCCGGCCCACTCCCCCGGTACGGGTGGGCCGGCCGCCGCCCCGGCCCCGCTACTCCCCCGCGTACGCCCGCTTCAGGGCCGCGATGTCGAGCTTGCCCATGGCGAGCATGGCGCGGGTGGTGCGGGCCGCCTTCTCCTGGTCGGGGTCGCGGACCATGTCGATCAGCTCCTCGGGGACCACCTGCCAGGACACCCCGTACTTGTCCTTGAGCCAGCCGCAGGGTCCGGGCTCGCCGCCGTCCTCGGTGAGCCTGGCCCAGTAGTGGTCGATCTCCTCCTGGGTGGAGCAGACGATCTGGAAGGAGATCGCCTCGTTGAACTTGAACTGCGGGCCGCCGTTGAGCCCGACGAACCGCTGCCCGTTCGCGGTGAACTCCACGGTGACCACCGAGCCCGCGGGGCCGGGCCCGGCCTCGGTGTAGCGGGTGATCCGCCCGATGCCGGAGTTCTTGAAGACGGAGACGTAGTAGTGGGCGGCCTCCTCGGCCTGGCCGTCGAACCAGAGACAGGTGATGAATCCTTCGCTGGCCACGAGTACCTCCTTGGGTGCGGAACGCGGTCATGGGTGTGGACCGCGGCGGGCGGCGGAACTCATCGCCGCCCGGCGGAAATCTTCACCGCCCCGCGGGAAATCCCCGGCCGCCCGGCGGGATTCCCCCGGCCGCCCGCATCCGGCTCTCCCGCGGCCCTCTGCCCGTGGCGAATCTGCCACGGGCAGAGCGGCCTCCTGCCGGGCGCGGGCGCGGCCGACAGTGGAGCGGACGGCATTCCCGCCGGCGGCACCACGACGCCGCGACCCGACCGTTCGACGAGGAGATACGATGAGCCCGCTCGCCCCGCTGCTGCCACGCGCAGAGGAGCAGGACACCCCGCCCAGCCGCTTCGACGACCATCTCGCCGCCCAACTGCTCGCCCAGCGGATCGTGTTCCTGGGCACCCAGGTCGACGAGGTGTCGGCCAACCGCGTGTGCGCGCAACTGCTCCTGCTGTCGGCGGAGGACCCCCGCACCGACATCGGGCTGTTCATCAACAGCCCGGGCGGGTCCGTCACCGCGGGACTCGCCATCTACGACACGATGCGGCTCATCCCGAACGACGTGTCGACCCTGGCCATGGGGTTCGCCGCGAGCATGGGCCAGTTCCTGCTGACGGTGGGCACGCCCGGCAAGCGGCTGGCGCTGCCGAACGCGCGGATCATGATGCACCAGCCGTCGGCGGGGATCGGCGGCACCACCGCGGACATCGAGATCCAGGCCCAGAACCTGGAGTTCACCAAGCGCGCCATCGAGCGGATCACCGCCGAGCACACCGGCCAGAGCCGGGAGACGATCGCCCGGGACGGCGACCGGGACCGCTGGTTCACGGCCGAGCAGGCCAGGGAGTACGGGATGGTGGACCGGGTGGTGGAGTCGCTCGCCGACGTCCGCCCGGCCGCCTCGCGCCGAAGGGCAGGGCTCTGACATGGGGTCGTACACGGTTCCGTACGTGATCGAGCGGACGGCGCAGGGCGAGCGGTCCTACGACGTGTTCAGCCGGCTGCTGAACGAGCGGATCATCTTCCTCGGCACGGAGATCGACGACGGCGTCGCCAACGTCGTCATCGCCCAGCTCCTGCACCTGGAGTCCGCGAACCCGGAGCACGAGATCGCCGTCTACCTCAACTCCCCCGGCGGATCGTTCACGTCGCTCATGGCGATCTACGACACCATGACGTTCGTGCAGTCGCCGATCTCCACGTTCTGCGTGGGGCAGGCGGCCTCGACGGCGGCCGTGCTGCTGGCGGGCGGGGACCCGGGGCGGCGGTTCGTGCTGGAGCACGCGCGCGTGCTGCTCGGGCAGCCGGCCAGCGGCGGCCGCCAGGGCACGGTGTCCGACCTGACCCTGCAGGCCAAGGAGATGGTCCGGATCCGCTCCCAGGTGGAGGAGGTGCTGTCCCGGCACACCGGGCACGACGTGGCCGCGCTGCGCGCCGACATGGACCGCGACAAGGTGTTCACCGCGAGGGAGGCGGTGGCCTACGGACTGGCCGACGAGGTACTGAGCCGACGCCTCGCGATGGCCTGAGCCGCCGGGCCACCGGCCCTGCCGCGATCCCGGACCGGCCCCCGGGCCCGGGATCGCGGCCTGGCCCGGGGCCGGGGCCGCGACCTGTGCCCCGGGATCGCGGTCTGGCCGGGGATCGCGGCCCGGCCGGGGATCGCGGTCTGGCCGGGGCCACGACCCGGTTCGGGGGGCCCTGTCCGGGGCCGCTCGGACCGGGCGGCTGTGTCCGGGGCGGCCCGATCCGGGGCGACTCGGGGGCGGAAACCTGGATCTGCGGCCGGTCGCACGTCCGGTACCGGCCGCACGGCTCGCGGCCGAACCGGACCCGGAGCGGGGCCACGCTCCGCGCAGGGGCCGGACGGGACGAGCCGGAACGAGACGGGACGCGACGGAACGAGCCGCGACCGGACGGAAGGAGCCGGTGGGAGCCGGTGGGAGCCGGTAGGAGCCGGATCGGGCCGGGAGGAGCCGGGTCAGTCCGGGACCGCCCGGGACACCGGGACCGCCCGCACACCCGGACCGCCCGCACACCCGGACCGCCGGGAGACCGGGACCGCCGGGTGGGCGGCCGGAACCGGCCGGGACCCGGCCCGTGAGGCCGGGGTCAGGCGGCCAGGCACAGGCCGTCGCGGTGGGCGGCGGACGGGCCGGGGCCGCGGCGCGCGGTCCGGGCGGTGAGCCGGACCAGTTCGCCCTGCACCCGCGACAGCAGGTCGCCGAGGCCGAGGCCGAGGGCCTGCGCGGCGGCCGCGAGGACCTCCGAGGAGGCCTCCTTGCGGCCGCGTTCGACCTCCGACAGATACGGCATCGAGATCCGCGCCGCGTCGGCGACGTCCCTCAGCGTGCGCTCCTGGGCGAGCCGCTCCCTGCGCAGCACGTCCCCGACGAGGTCCCGCAAGAGGGGCTCGCGCCGGGTGTGCTGGGGGGCGGGGGCAGGGGCGGGGGCGCCGGGGCGGCCGGCCGGACGCAGGGGAATGACACGGGCCGAGTCGGGCGATGAGGCGGGCGAAGGGTTCGTCACCCCTTCAGATTAGGAGTCCCGGGCGCGGAGGGAAGGCAACGGCGTTCCGCCCTGGGTGAATCATCGCCGGACCACGGTCCGGCGGCAGGCGGCCGGACCCGGCCGGGAAGCGGTGTCCGGCGGCCGTTCAGACCTCGTCGAGCCGCAGCACGGCGCGCACCCGCTTGCCGACCGGCACCCGTTCCACGGTGACCTCCGCGGCCAGCGCGTGCACGATCTCCAGGCCGTGGTGGCCGACGCGTTCGGGGTCCTTGGCGAAGCGCCGGGGCAGCGTGGCGCTGCTGTCGTACACCGACACGGCCACCGAGGCGTCGGTGCCCTCCAGTTCCAGGATGTACGGACCGTTGCTGTGCCGGTCCGCGTTGGTGACCAGCTCGCTCACCACCAGCAGCAGCGCCTCGCCGCACCGTGGGCCGATCGCTGCGCACCACTCGGTGCGCAGCTGTTCCAGGAAGTGCGCGGCGAAGGAGCGGGCGTCGGCGATGCACCCCGGTTCACCGGTGTAGTGCGCCGCGCGCCGGAGCGGGTCCACGGGAACGTCGAAACCCGCAGTCGTTATCACTGCCCCGTCCAGGTCTTCGGTCATGCATGTCTCTCTCGGGATCCGGTCCGGCCAACCGGACACTGCTGCATCTGTGCTGTTACCCCGAGCGGCGCCCGGCAGTCCCCCGCACACACGGACGGGTCAGGAGGGCGTCCCGGCGGGGGCGGCCGAGGTGGGCAGCGGCTCGGAGCCGCGGGACTGCGAGGGCGGCTGCTGCTGGACCGGCGCGGACCTCTCCGACTGCGGCGCGGAGGGCGGTGCGGAGGGCAGGGGCTCGGAGCCGCGGGACTGCGAGGGCGGCTGCTCCTGGGGCGGCGCGGTCCTCTCCGACTGCGGCGCGGAGGGCGGCGGCGCCGACGGTTGCTCCGGCTGCGAGGGCTGCGAGGGCTGCGACGGCGGGGCCGCGGGCTTCTCCGAGGACGGCGGCGGGGCGTTCGGCGAGGACTCGGGCGCGGACGGGGCCGAGGACGGTTCGCCCGACGGCGGGGGCTGGGAGCCCGGCGAGGCGGGCTTCTCGGACGCCGGCGGGTTGGAGGATCCCGGGGAGGCGGGCTGCGGGGCGTTGGAGGACGGCGGCGGCGCCCCGGGCGAGGACGGGGCGGAGGGCGGCTTGGACACCGACGACGGCGTACCGCTGGGCAGGGAGACGCTCGCGGTCGGCGCCGGAGGGTGCTTGGGGGCGTGCGTCCACTCGTCCTTGCCGCCGTGGTCACCGCGCTTCCGGGCGAAGTACTTGTCCTGGTGCGGGTCGAAGAGGACGAACTCCTTGACGGGCTGCGGCGCGGGCGTCACCACGACGACGTCCTGCGGCCGGTACGACGACCAGGTCTGGCCCGTGTAGTCGGGCGTGCCCGGCTGGGCGACCGGCGGGGTCAGCGGGTTGCCGCACGCGCAGCGGTCCTTGGGCACCCCGCGCCCGTCGACGAGCACGGCCGTGCCCGCCTGCAGCACGGCCTGGTAGCTGGTGACGGATCCGTCCCTGTAGCCGTGCGCGGTGACGCGGGTGTCCATGCCGAGTTGCACGGGGGTGAGTGAGCGCAGATAGGCGGGCACGCCGTCCGGGCGCACGCCCACCGTGGCGGCGTAGGCCCGGTTGCGGTCCGGGTGCGCCCGGAGATCCGCGATCTCCTTCTCGACGTCGCACACGGCGTCGTTCCGGGCGCCCTGGTAGAGGCCGGGCGCCCCGCCCGAGACGGCGCGCACCGTGTTGGGCGCCATGGACTGCGTGCCGGCCGGCGAGGAGGGTCCGGCGGCTGCCTTCCCCTGCGCCGTCTTGGCCGCCGTCGCACCGGAGTCGGCGGTCACGGACGACCGTGTGAAGGGATCGGGTCCCGTGGCGGCCGCGGGCTGGAGGAAGACCTCGCCCTTCTGCGATCCGCCGGTGCCGGTGAGCACCACGGCCACCACGACCGCGGCCGCGACCACCGCGGCCAGCACCCCGATCCGCGGGATCGAGGTCCACTTGCCCCGCCCGGGTTCCGGCCCGGCGGCACCGCCCCCGCCACCGCCGGTCCCTCCGCCACCGCCGGTCCCCCCACCACCACCACCGGGCCCGCCGCCACCACCGGGCCCGCCGCCACCACCGGGCCCGCCGCCACCACGGGTCCGGCCGGACCCGCCCTCGCCGCCGAACCCGCCGCCGGGCTGGGTGGGAGGTCCCGCGGGCGGCCGGGAGGGCGGTCCCAGCGGCCCGGAAGGAGGTCCTGTGGGACGGCCGGAGGCCGGTGGTTCGACACTCACGAGCACTCCCCGCGTCGGCTTTTCGCGGCGTATCACCCGGATGCCACCGCTTTTTCCGAACGTCACCATTGTGTGCCCCGTTCCCCGGTGCCTCGCAAGCGGACGCGGACGGCCCTCCCGGCGGGCGGCCCGGCACGTCGCTGCTTAGCGTGTCAGCGTGAGCGCACCGAGCCCCTCCGCCCCGTCCGGCGTCCCCCGTCACGGCTGGCTCCAGGCCCTGCTCACGGTGGTGGCCGGGCTGGTGGCCATGGCCGCGGTCGCCTCGCTCGGGCTGTGGGCGGCCGGGGCCACCGGGCTGCCCGACAACGCCTTCCCCCGGGTGGTCGCCGCGACCGTCGCCACGGCGGTCGGCGGGTCCGTCCAGCTCTCGGGGAACGCGGGCGCGCTGGCCGAGACGCACGCGGGGATCACGGTGACACCGCTGTCGGTCACGCTCACCGGGGCGCTCGTCGTGGCCGCCGGCTTTCTGCGTCCGCTGCGGCACCGGGCGGTGGCCGGGGTGCGGGAGCTCGCCGGGTGGGCCGCCCGGATCGCCGCGCTGTGGCTGCTCGCGCTGATCGGCCTGGCCCTGGGCGCCCGCCAGACCTTCGCCGTGGACCTCGGCGAGGGGGTGCTCGGGGCCATCGGCAGCCTGTTCGGCGCCGCTCCCCGGGTCGGCTTCACCACACAGCTGCCGCTGACCGTGCTGTTCGGCCTGCTGTGGCTGGCCGGCGTTCTGGTCCTGGCCCTGCTGGTGGCGCCGGGGGCACCGCTGCCGGCCCGGCTGGTGCGCTTCTGGGCGCCGGTGCGCCCGGCGGCCTACGCCATGGTCGCGCTGCTGCTCGCCTGCGTCGCCGTGGGGCTCGTGGCCGCCCTGGTCGCGGCGGCGACCCGAGGCCATCCGGCGGAGACCTTCGCCCTGATCCTGCTCGGTCTGCCGAACCTGGCCTGGCTCGGTCTGACCATCGGCATGGGCGCCACCTGGGACGGCCGGGTGGCGGGGCCCTTCGGACTGCCGATGCCCCGGCTGCTCGACGAGGTGCTGCGCACACCGGAGGTGTCCACGCTGAACCTGGGCACTCTCGCCGGGCACGACGGCCGGGCCTGGTGGCTGCTGGTGGCCGACGCCGTGCTCCTGCCGGCCGCCGCCTTCCTGATGGCGGCCCGGTCGCCGGACCGGGCGCACGGCCCGGTGCACGCGGTGCGGATGGCCGTCGCGCTGGCGCTCACCGTGCTGATGATCTGCCTGCTGGGCCGGGTCTCCGCCCACTACGGGCTCTCCCTGCTCGGCATCGGGGACCTCGGCGGCGGTCTGTCCGGCGAGGTGCTGCTCACCCCGAGGCTGTGGAGCGCGCTCGGACTGGCCGTGCTGTGGGGACTGGTCACCGGATTCCTCGGCTCCCTCGCCGCCCGCCGCCTGCGCCACCGCGGCGAGGTCCCGGCGGACGCGTCCCGGCCACCGGGCGAGCGGCCCTGACGCCCGCCCCAGCGGATCCGCGCCGGGCCCTTCGGACCGGGGGCGCGACGCGGACACGCCCGTCCGACCCGGCGGCGCCATGCGGACACGCCCGTCCGACCGGCGGCGCCATGCGGACACGCCCGTCCGACCGGCGGCGCCATGCGGACACGCCCGTCCGACCGGCGGCGCCATGCGGACACACCGGTCCCACCCGGCGGCGCCAGATGGACACGCCCGCCGGACCGGGGCGTGATCCGGGCAGGGGTCCCGCCTAGTCGACGGGCGGGGTGACCACGCGGGTGGCGGTGCGGTCCGGGGCGTGGTCGCGGGCCGCGGGGCCGAGGGCGTCGGCCCCCTCGTCCGGCCCGGCCCCCTCGTCCGGCCCGGCCCCCTCGTCCGGCCCGGTCCGTTCGTCCGGCCCGGTCCGTTCGTGCGCGGCGTCCGGCTCGTCCGGTTCGCCGCCGCCGGTGGTCCGCGGTGCCGCGTCGGCGGCGTACGTGCTCAGGCGGGTCCCGTCCGCGTACTCCCAGCGGCCGTACCTGCTGTCGTACAGCCACACCGACTCGCCGTCGACGACGACGCCGATCCGCAGGCCCTGGGTGCGTTCGTGGAAGGACTCCCCGTCGAGCCGGCCGTCCGTCAGTTCCTCCACGGCCGCCCGGTAGCGGGTCAGCGCCTGCTCGGCGCGGGCGAGCAGGGGGCGCGGGTCCGCGGTCCTGGCGGGCGGCGACTCGGGGTCGGGCGGGCCGTGCGGGACGGTGACGAGCAGCCGGCCGTCGACCCAGGCGGACCAGCCGTTGGCGCACTCGACGTGCCCCCAGTCGCCGTGCCGTTCCAGCAGCCGCACCGGCAGCAACGGGTCCAGGGAGACCGTGGGCCGGGTGGGGTCGGGCGCCTCCCAGGCGGGCAGCCCGTCCTGGGGCACCACGTGGGTGGGGAGGAAACCGGGGGTGGTCATGGTGGCGCCGCCCTCACTTGCGCATCACGGCGGGTTCGTGCCGGCGCAGCAGCCGGGACACCACCCAGCCGAAGGCCGCCGCCAGCACCACCAGCGCGCCCAGGTTGCGCAGCCACACCTCGGCCGTGTGCCGGAACAGCGGGTCGGCGGTCAGGTCGCCGGGCACGATCCGGGCCAGTTCGACCGTGCCGGCCATCGCCCCGAGCGCCCAGCGGGAGGGCACCAGCCAGGTCAGCTGGTCCAGCACGGGGACACCGTGCAGTTTCAGCAGCGCCCCGCAGAAGGTGACCTGGACGACGGTCAGCAGCACCAGCAGCGGCATCGTCACGTCCTCCTTGGGCACCAGCGCGGAGACCAGCAGGCCGAGCAGCATCGCCGCGAAGGCCAGCAGCGCCACGGCGAGGGTGATCTCGAGCAGGGGCGGCAGCAGCACCCCGCGTCCCCCGGGCGCGTTGAGGTCGACGCCGAGCAGGCCGACCAGGGTGAGCACGATCGCCTGGAGCACGGTGATCGCGCCGAGGACCACGATCTTCGAGGCCAGGTACGCCGATCTGGGCAGGCCCACCGCCCGCTCCCTGCGGTAGATCACACGTTCCTTCACCAGTTCCCGGACGGCGTTGGCCGAGCCGGTCAGCATGCCGCCCACGCACAGGATGAGCAGGACGTTCATGGCGCTCTCCCGGGTCAGGCTGCTCCCGGCGACGGCCCGTGCCATCAGGCCGGTCAGGAACGGCAGGGCGACCATGGTGGCGATGAAGGTGCGGTCGGCGGCGAGGGCGGCGGTGTAGCGGCGCACCAGCGTGCCGAGCTGGGCGATCCAGCTGCGCGGCCGCGGCGGCGGGGCGGGCTCCGGAGGGTTGCCGCCCGGCAGGTGCGGCTGCGCCGCGGCGTCCACGACGTACTCCCGGTGCTGTGGCGAGGCCCGGTAGGCGCCCGCCCAGTCCCGTTCGCGGTCGGTCTCGAACGCCTCGAAGGCCTCCGGCCACTGCTCGAAGCCGAAGAAGTCCAGCGCCTCGCCGGGCGGCCCGAAGTAGGCGGTCCTGCCGCCCGGCGCGAGCACGAGCAGGCGGTCGCAGACGTCCAGGCTGAGGACGCTGTGGGTGACCACCACGACCGTACGGCCGTCGTCGGCGAGGCCGCGGAGCATGCGCATCACCGAGCGCTCCATGCCCGGGTCGAGGCCGGAGGTGGGTTCGTCGAGGAAGAGCAGGGAGGGCTTGGTGAGCAGTTCCAGGGCCACGCTGACCCGCTTGCGCTGGCCGCCGGAGAGGCTGTGCACGGCCTGGTCGGCGCGCTCGGTGAGGCCGAGTTCCCGCAGCACCTCCTCGACGCGGGTGCGGCGCTCGGCGCGTGAGGTGTCCTGCGGGAAGCGCAGTTCGGCCGCGTACGTCAGGGCGCTGCGCACGGTCAGCTGGGTGTGCAGAATGTCGTCCTGCGGGACCAGGCCGATGCGCTGGCGCAGTTCGGCGTAGTCGCGGTAGAGGTCGCGGCCGTCGTAGAGGACCGTGCCGTGCCCGGCGGGCCGCTGGCCGGTCAGGGCGCCCAGCAGCGTCGACTTCCCGGCGCCGCTCGGCCCGACCACGCCGAGCAGGCACTTCTCCCCCACCGGGAAGGACACGCGGTCGAGCAGGACCTTGCGGCCGCGGTCGACGGTGACCGTGAGGTCCTGGACGTCCAGGGAGACCTCGCCGGTGTCGACGTACTCCTGGAGCTCTTCGCCGACCAGGCAGAACGACGAGTGGCCGACGCCGACGATGTCACCCGGCGCGACGAAGGCCAGGCCGACCGGCCGGCCGTTGAGGTAGGTGCCGTTGTGGCTGCCGAGGTCGGCGATCTCGTAACCGCCGTCGGGACGGGCCCGCAGTTCGGCGTGGTGGCGGGAGACGACGAGGTCGTCGACCACCAGGTCGTTGTCGGCGGCCCGGCCGATGCGGACCACCCGGGCGGGCAGCGGGCGCACCGTGGTGGGCCGGCGGAACGTGCCGGTCAGGGCGGGCGTCAGGACGGCGGAGGGGCGGTCGGGCGCCGGCCGCGGACGGTCGACCAGGATGGCGGTCGGGCCGTCGACCGGGTTGCCGAAGCGGACCACGCAGTGCGGGCGGACGCCCCAGTCGTGGATGCGGTGGCCGTCGGCGTAGGTGCCGTTGGTGCTGCCGTCGTCGTGCAGGGTCCAGTGCCCGTCCTCCGGGCGCAGCACCGCGTGGTGCCAGGAGACCCGGGCGTCGTCCAGGACGACGTCGCACTCCGGGTCCCGTCCGAGGTGGTAGTCACGACCGGGACTCATCACCGTCGAGCCGGTCTCCGTCTCGAGGAGGAGCTCGGGTGCAGTCGGCGTGACCGGCCGCTCAGCCATGCCAGAATTCTAGCGATATGCCCCATTCCGCGCCCGGGCGCGGACGGTGGAGCCGGCCGGGCGCGGACTGTCCGAGCCGGAAGGCAGTACGGCCGCCGACGCCCCGTGGGCCGGCGGCCGGCGGCCGGCGGCTCGGGGGGAGGCGGTCAGGCCGTCGGGAGGAGCAGGGCGGGCACGGTCCGCTGCATGCGCAGCGCGTCCACGGACTCCGCGAGCAGTTCGTACTCGGTGGTCTCGTCGCCCGCGGCGATCCGCACCAGCCGCCCGCCGGCCAACTCGTCCGCGACGATCTCCTGTTGTGCCGTGTCGGCGCACCAGGAGCGGAGGATGCGGGGGACGTCGGGCACGGTCTCGGGCACCGGGACCAGCGCGCTCGGTGGAATGCGGGGGTTCCCGGGGCTCGGGTCGAGGCGCTCGGCGATCCAGGAGGCCCGGTCGCGCAGCCACCACAGGGCCAGGGCCAGGGTGGGCGCCCGGTAGGTGCCTAGCGGCACCCCGATGCGACGGCCGTCGCACACACCGTATGCCGTGACATGGCACAGGAATTCGTCGTGCACAGCTCCACCCCCGTGGCGTCGCGCGTGTCTGCTGGTCCTGCCTCGCTCCCCTTGCGGCCCTTGTCCGGTGATGTGCCCCTGACCATCGAGTATGTTGACTTCTGAAACAGTGTCACCACGACTTTCCGGCCAGTCTCCTGGCATATTCAGCGCGTCGCGTGGCTGGAAAGCCGTCGCTCGGTGCGACCGCCATTACCCCGGCGGTAATCGACCCCGCGCGGGGTGTCCCGGCACGGTGGAGCCATCGGAACCCGCACCCGCGACTCGATGGAGGCCGATCCGCATGTCCGCACGCACCGACCGTTACGAGACCGCCGTCGCCCGCTACTTCGAGGCCTGGAACGCCGACGAGCCGGAGGCCAGGGCCAAGGCGGTGGCCGCCGCCTGGTCGCCGGACGGCTCCTACACCGACCCCCTCGCCGACGTCAGCGGCCACGACGGCATCGCGGCCGTGATCACCGCGGCGCGCGGGCAGTTCCCCGGCTTCGCCTTCCGCCCCACCGGGACCGTGGACGGGCACCACGACACGGCGCGCTTCTCCTGGGAGCTGGTGAGCACAGCGGACGGCTCCGCGCCCGTCGCGGGCTCCGACGTGATCACCCTGGACGCCGGGGGACGGATCCGCACCGTGCTGGGCTTCCTCGACCGGGTACCCGAGGGGGCCTGACACCCTCAAGGCCCGGGCGCCGTCCGCCGGCGCCCGGGCCGGAAGGTCCGGGTTCTCCGTGCCCGGCAGGGATCCGGGGTTCCCCGGGCCCGGCAGAGGTCCCGGGTTCCCCGTACCCCGCGGTGGTGTACGCCGTCGTACGGCCCCGGAGACCTCCCACGCGGACTGCGCGAACTCCGCGGACTACGCGGACACGGCCGCGTCGATGCGGGCCAGCTCCTCGTCGTCGAAGTCCAGGTTGCGCACCGCGGCGACGCTGTCCTCCAGCTGCCCGGGGCTGCTCGCGCCGACCAGCGCGGAGGTCACCCGGCCGCCGCGCAGCACCCAGGCGAGCGCCAGCTGGGCCAGGGACTGCCCCCGCGACTTGGCGATCCCGTCCAGTGCGCGCAGCCTGCCGACCAGTTCCCCGGTGACCGCGTCGGAGGACAGGAAGGGGCTGTCGCTCGCGGCCCGCGAGTCCTCCGGGATGCCGTCGAGGTAGCGGGTGGTGAGCAGCCCCTGCTCCAGCGGGGAGTAGGCGATGGAGCCGACCTGGAGTTCGTCGAGCGTGTCCAGCAGGCCCTGCTCCTCGGGGCGGCGGTCCAGCATGGAGTAGCGCGGCTGGTGGATCAGCAGCGGGGTGCCGAGCCCGTCGAGGATCCGGGCGGCCTCCCGGGTCTGCTCCGCGGAGTAGTTGGAGATGCCGACGTAGAGCGCCTTGCCCTGCTGGACCGCGGAGTGCAGCGCGCCCATCGTCTCCTCGAGCGGGGTGTCCGGGTCGGGGCGGTGGGAGTAGAAGATGTCGACGTACTCGAGGCCCATCCGCTTCAGGCTCTGGTCGAGCGAGGACAGCAGGTACTTGCGCGAGCCCCACTCGCCGTACGGACCGGGCCACATCAGGTAGCCGGCCTTGGTGGAGACGACCAGTTCGTCCCGGTAGGGCGCGAAGTCCGCGCGCAGCGCCTCGCCGAGGGCGGACTCGGCGGCGCCGGGCGGCGGCCCGTAGTTGTTGGCCAGGTCGAAGTGGGTGACGCCGAGGTCGAAGGCGCGGCGCAGGATCGCGCGTTGGGTCTCCACCGGCCGGTCGGGGCCGAAGTTGTGCCACAGGCCGAGCGACAGCGCGGGGAGCTTCAGGCCGCTGCGTCCGGTGCGCCGGTAGGGCATGTCGGTGTAGCGGTCGGGGTGGGCGGTGTACAACGCGACTCCAGTGGGGTGGGCACAGGTGTTCCGGTTCCGTGGAGCCGGTGTTCCCGTGCTGCGTGCTCCAGGGGACCGCCGTCCCACTCTCGCGCGCCCGGCCGCAGCGGTCCAACAGAGGAATCGGATGTGATTCAGCGGCCGGGCTTCTCAATGACCGGGGTCCCCGGCCGTTGCCGTACGGCCCGCCGCGCGCCGGTCGCCGTGGACGCGGTGTCTACGATGTACGGGAAGCCGGCCGCCCGTGGGAAGCGGGAGGCGGCCCGTGGGAAGCAGGAAGAGGTCCGGGGACCCGATGGAATTGCGTCACCTCCAGCACTTCGTCGCGGTCGCCGAGGACCAGCACTTCACCCGCGCGGCGGAACGGCTGATGGTGTCCCAGTCGGGCCTGTCGGCCTCGATCCGGGCACTGGAGCGGGAGCTGCGGGCCCCGCTGTTCGTGCGCACCACGCGCCGGGTGACGCTCACCGGGGCCGGGCGGGCGCTGCTCGTCGAGGCGGAGCGGATCCTGGCGCAGGTGCGGGCGGCGCACGAGGCGGTGGCGGCGGTGCAGGGCGTGCTGCGCGGCACGCTGTCGCTGGGCACCGAGCAGTGCATAGCCGGTGTGCACGTGGCAAGGCTGCTCGCTGCCTTCCGGCGGCACCACCCGGACGTGGAGATACGGCTGCGGCAGGCCGGTTCCGGGGCGCTGGCGGAGGAGGTCGCGGCCGGCAGGCTGGACCTGGCGTTCGCGTACCGCACCCGCCCGGACACCGACCAGTTGCGCTCGGTGCCGCTGACCAGTGAGCCGATGACGGTGCTGTGCCACCCCGGCCACCGGCTGGCGGAGTCCGGCGCGGCGCTGACCGCCGAGGACGTCGCCCGGGAGGTCTTCGTCGACTTCCACCCTGACTGGGGGCCGCGCCGGACCACCGACGCGGCCTTCGCCGCCGCGGGGCTGCGGCGCACCGTGGCGCTGGAGGTGAACGACGTGCACAGCCTGCTCGACCTCGTCGACGAGGGCCTGGGCGTCGCGGTGGTGCCCCGCCACTTCCGGCACAAGCGGCCGTCGCTCACCGCACTGGACCTCAAGGGCGTGGGCGGGACGGACTACGAGACGATCGCGCTGCTGCCGCCCGAGCAGGCCACCAGCCCGGCCGCCCGCGCTCTGATGGCCCTGCTCGACGGCGGCGGCCCGGCGCCGCACCGCGCGGAGCCGGAGCCCGCCTGATCCCATTCGATCCCGCCTGCTCCCGCCCGCGGGCGCCGAGTGCGTGGGGCACGGGGCGCCTGGCTCACCCAGTTCCGGCGCAAGAGTCCCGGGGATGCGCGAGGGTGGACGCATGCATGCGAAGGACATCCTCATCGACGGCTACGGCCGCATCCGGGAAGAAGTCCATGCCGTCGTCGACGGCCTGCCCGCCGAACGGCTCAACCACCGCCCCGCCGCCGACGTCAACTCCATCTCCTGGCTGGTCTGGCACCTCACCCGGGTCCAGGACGACCATGTCGCCGACGCGTTCGGCCTCGACCAGGTGTGGCTGTCGCAGGGCTGGGAGAAGCGCTTCGGCCTGGACCTGGGCCGCCGCGACACCGGGTACGGGCACAGCCCGGCCAAGGTCGCCCGGGTGCGGGTCGACTCCGGCGAGCTGCTGACCGGCTACTACGACGCGGTGCACGAACAGACCCTCACGGCCTTGCGCTCCCTGACCGCCAAGGACCTGGAGCGCGTCGTCGACGAGCGCTGGGACCCGCCGGTGACGCTGGGCGTGCGGCTGGTGAGCGTCCTGTCCGACGATCTGCAGCACGTCGGACAGGCCGCCTACCTCAAGGGGCTGCTTCGGAGCACGGCCTCGTAGCCGGGCAGGACCACGTCCCGGATGAGGGCGTTGCGCTCGTCGAAGGGGATGAAGGCGCTCTTGAGCGCGTTCACGGTCACCGTGCGCAGGTCCTCCACGGTCCAGCCCGCGTGCTCGACGAGCAGGGACATCTCCCGGGTCATCGTGGTGCCCGACACCAGGCGGTTGTCGGTGTTCAGGGTGACCCGGAAGCCGAGGTCCTTCAGCTCGGTGATGGGGTGCGCGGCGATCGAGGTTGCGGCGCCGGTCTGGAGGTTGGAGGTCGGGCACATCTCCAGGGCGATCCGGCGGTCGCGCACCCAGCCGGCCAGCCGGCCGAGCTTGCCGTCGGTGATGTCCTCGGTGATGCGCACGCCGTGCCCGATGCGCTGGGCGCCGCACACCTGAAGCGCCTGGTGGATGCTGGGCAGGCCGTGGGCCTCCCCGGCGTGGATGGTGAAGGGCACGCTCTCGCGCCGCAGGTGCTCGAAGGCGGCCAGGTGGTCGGCGGGCGGGAAGCCGTCCTCGGCGCCGGCGATGTCGAAGCCGACGACGCCCGCGTCGCGGTGGGCGACGGCGAGATCGGCGGCCTCCCGGCAGCGGTCGAACATGCGCATCCCGCACAGCAGGGTGCCGACGCGGACGGGCGTGCCGGCCGCGGCGGCCTTCGCCATGCCGGCCGCCAGGCCCTCCTGGACGGTCTCGACGACCTCGCTCATGGTCAGCCCGCCCTTGACCATCAGCTCCGGGGCGTAGCGCACCTCGCCGTACACCACGCCGTCCGCGGCGAGGTCGAGGACGTACTCCTCGGCGGTGCGCAGCAGGCCCTCGCGGGTCTGCATCACGGCGAGGGTGTGCTCGAAGGTGGCTATGTAGCGGACCAGGTCGCCGGAGTTCGCCGCGTCGTAGAACCAGGCGGCGAGCTCGCCGGCGTCGGTGGTGGGCAGGGTGTGCCCGGCCGCGTCCGCGAGTTCCACGACGGTGGCGGGGCGCAGGCCGCCGTCGAGGTGGTCGTGCAGCACGGCCTTGGGGAGCCGGCGGAGGGTCTCGGTGTCGATGCGCGGGGCGGTCATGTGCGGTCTTTCCTCGGCTGGTGGTGGGGCGGGCGGTGGCGAAGCCCGGCGGGGCGCCGGGTGGGCGGGTCAGGCGGTGGCGGGCTGGAGCAGGTCCCAGCGGTTGCCGTACAGGTCCTGGAAGACGGCGACGACTCCGTAGGGCTCGTGGCGCGGCTCCTCCAGGAAGGTCACGCCGGCCGCCCGCATCCGGGCGTGGTCGCGGGCGAAGTCGTCGGTGTGCAGGAACAGGCCGACGCGCCCTCCCGTCTGGTCGCCGATCCGGGCCCGCTGCCGCTCTCCCCGGGCCCGGGCGAGCAGCAGGGCGGTGCCGGGTCCGCGCGCGGGGCCGTGGTCCGCCGGTCCGGGCGCGACGACGACCCAGCGGGAGCCGTCCGGGCGGGCGGTGTCCTCGGCGAGGTGGAAGCCGAGCGCCTCGGTGTAGAACCGGATCGCCTCGTCGTAGTCGTCGACGACGAGGGTGACCAGGGCGATGTGTCTCATCGGGGCCTTTCGGGGTGCGGTCGACCGGTGAGGTTATACGTAAAACCCCGGCGGCGCCAGTCACCTGCTCACCCGGGCGGGGCCCCGGCACGCGGATGCGCGCCCCGCCGCCGGGATGCTGGGGCGGGGCGGCGGGGCGGCGGGGCGACGGATCTGCGGGTGTGTGCCTGCCCCGCGCCTCCGGGTGCCCCGGGGGGACACGCGGAGGCGCGGGCGTACGGGTGCGCGGCGTCCCGGCGTACGGGTGCGCGGCGTCCCGGGGTCCCGGGGTCCCGGGGTCCCGGGGTCCCGGCATCCCGGCGTACGGATGCGCGGCGTCCCGGCGTCCCGGCGTCCCGGCGTCCCGGCGTCCCGGCGTCCCGGCGTCCCGGCGTCCCGGGGTCCCGGGGTCCCGGCATCCCGGCATCCCGGCGTACGGATGCGCGGCGTCCCGGCGTCCTACGGATACGTGTACGTGTTGAGGGCGTCCACGGCCGCCGCCGGATCGCCCAGCTCGTAGCGGTCCACGGCGAGGAAGTTGGGCTTCTTGCGGGCGGCCGGCTGGCAGAACCGCCGGGCCCGGTCGGCGAGTTTGGCGTTGTCGGTCTGCGCCGTGCCGGCGATGGGCACGTCGCGGAAGTGGTTCATCACGAACAGCGGGCGGAACCCCGGCTCGGTGCGGGTGAGCGGGATGTTGGTGTCGGCGCCGTACCAGCGGCTGTAGCACGACCAGTCGGAGGAGCCGAGGCCGGAACCCATCGACCAGTAGTTCTCCACCGTCCACTCCCGCTGGTACATCACCCCGAAGCTGTCCCGGGTCAGGCCGGCGGCCTCGTCGGCCGAGCGGCTGTGGTCGGTGAGGACGAGCAGCCGCTGGTTCGCGGCGATCAGGTCGGCCATTCTCGGCCAGCCGTTCTGCCGCACGCCGGTCCGGTCCGGCCGGTAGAGAACCTCGGACAGACCGCTGACCCGGGCGAGTTCGGCCCGCAGGACGCCGGGGTCGACGTAGTCCTCCAGGAAGACGGTGATGAACTGGTCGGGGTGCGCCTTGAGGAAGTTCACCATGCGCTGCAGGTCGACCCAGAGGGCGACCGGCCGGCTGACCAGCGTGCAGCTGTTGTGGCAGAGGATCGCGCCGTCCGGCGTCTGGTGGATGTCCAGCATGAACCCGCGTACACCGTCGGCGAGTTGGCGTTCGATGCCGCGGGTCTGGTTGGGCGCGAGGTTGACGAACGGCGGGGCGAAGCCGCCGTCGGCCCCGTTGGCGTAGGCGTTGTGCGCGGTCAGGAAGGTGGTCTGGTCCAGGGTGCGCCGGTCGGCCGGCGGCATGGGAGCGGTGGCCGGGGAGACCGGGGTGAGGTACCAGGTGGCGAGGTCCCCGGCGGAGCCGATGGCCAGCTGGGCGGGGTAGTTGGCGCCGGCGGGCTTGGCGGCCACGGTCAGACGGCGGTCGGTGCCGGGGACGGTGAGGGTGTACCGGTCGCCCCCGGCGGCCGCGATGTCCCAGGCGGCGTCGGCGCCGGCGCAGTCGACGGTGCGCGCCTGGCCGCCCGGGTGACCGAGGCAGCTGCCCGTGGCGTCGGCGCCGCGCAGGACGTACGACGATCCGCTCGCCGCGAGGTTCCACTGCTGGTGGTCCTCGTCGCCCTTGGGGTTGTGCTGTTCCACGGCGCCGCCGGCGGACGCCGCGTTGAGGCCGGTGACGGCGCTCTGGACGTAGTACGTCCCGGCGGACGGGACGGGTGCTGCGCCGGCGGCGCCGGCCGGGCTGGGAGGTGCCGCGACCGCCACGGCCGCCGCGGTCAGCGCGACGGTCGTGGCGAGCAGGGCGTGGGGGGTGCGCATGGCGGTCTGCCCTTCGTCGGAGGAGGGTACGACCTGATGGTCAGGTGCATGACACCATGCCGCACGAAAGGCCGTCAGCAGTAGAGGTTGCCGCCCGGTGAGACCCCGAGGATCTGCGTGAACCGCTGGTAGGCGTTCACCCGGCTCTGCACCTGGGCGGGGTTCCTGCCGTCGCACTCCAGGGAGCCGTTGATGCTGCGGATCGTCTGGCCGAAACCGGCCTGGTTCACCATCGCGTTGTGCGGGGTCATGGAGCCGGGGCCGGACTGGGTGTTCCAGTACCACAGGCCGGTCTTCCAGGCGACGGCGGCGTCGTTCTGCACCAGCCAGGGGTTGTTGAGGAGGTCGATGCCCAGCGCGTCGCCCGCGGCCTTGTAGTTGAAGTTCCAGCTGAGCTGGATCGGGCCGCGCCCGTAGTACGCGGACTGACCGGCCGGGCAGCCGTACGGCTGGCTCCAGTCGCAGTAGTGCGGGTAGTTGGCGGTGTTCTGCTCGACCACGTACACCAGGCCGCCGGTCTCGTGGCTGACGTTGGCGAGGAAGGCCGCCGCCTCCTGCTTGCGCACGGTGTCGCTGCCGGTGTTGGCGAAACCGGGGTACGCGCTGAGGGCGGCGGTCAGCCCGGCGTAGGTGTAGAAGGGGTTCCGGTTCGGGAACATCTGGTTGAACTGGGCCTCGCTGACGACGAATCCGGACGGATTCGGGTTGCCGCCGCCGCTGTCGCAGGCGTAGGGGTCCCAGTACCAGGTGCTGATGACCGGGTCGTAGCCCGGGTTGTCGTGCTCGGCTATGTAGGCCTTGCCGTCGGTGTAGCGGACGATGTCACCGGTGCGGTAGGCCTTTCCGGCCACCCAGTTCGGGTAGCTGGAACAGGAGGCCGCCGACGCGGCCGGGGCCGGCAGCACCAGGGGCAGCGCGCCGCCGAGGACGAGCGCGGTCAGCGCGGCGGAGATGTGTCGCCTCGACACTGGATCAACTCCTTCACGGTCCACGGCCGCACCCGGGCAGGGCGGAACGGGAACCGCACTTCACGCTGGGATCGCCGGTGGTACCGGACACGGCGTGGGGGGCGGCCGTGGTGGGGGGTGTGGTGGCACACTCAACCGTGTTGGTCTGTACCAGTCAAGGGTGTAGACCAGTCAACTGGCCTGGACCAGATGGCCGGTGACGGTCCGGGACGGCCGATGTCCGGGACGGCCGATGTCCGGACCGCCTGCGACGGTCCGGGACGGCCGGTGCGGGTCCGGCCGGCCCGGCGGCGCGTCGGCCGGCCGTCTCGGCCGTGCCGCGGCGGCCGGGCGGGGCGAGGCGGTGGACCAGGGCGGGGCGAGGCGGTGGACCAGGGCGGGGCGAGGGCGGAGGCAGAGGGCTGGGGGTTGAGAGTCGGGGGCTGAGGGTCTGAGGTTGGGGCGGAGCTCAGTCCTCTGCCGTGTGAAGGAACGGCCGCACCTCGATGGGCAGGGTGGTGGCCAGGCTCGCCTTGCGGCCCCACTCCAGGGCCGCCTCCGCGTCGGGCGCCTTGATCAGGCACAGGCCTCCGAGGTATTCCTTGCCCCGCGTGTAGGGTCCCTGCGCGACCTCGACGTCCTCGCCCTCGGGACGCAGCACGGTGGCGGTCTCCGGACCGTCCAGCCCGCCCGCGAAGACCCAGGCCCCCGCGGCGCGCAGCTCCCGGTGGAATGCCTCGACACTGCCCATGATGTCCGCCAGCGCCTCCGCCGAGGGCGGTGCGGCCTCACTCGGCTGGATCACGCTGAGCAGGTAGTACTCCATGACGGTCCTCCTTGGCGTCCGTGCGTTGTCCCCCTCCTACACGAACGGCGCGCCCCCGCACGGGCACCTCGCCCGCGAGGACCGGGAGAATTTCCCGCATGACCTTCGCCGCGCACCCCCTCGTCACCCGCGCCCGCCGGCTCGCCGAGGACCTGCTCGCCCCGGCCGCCGAGACCGTCGACCAGGAAGGCGTGCCCCCGGGCCACATCGAGGCGGTACGGCGCTCCGGGCTGCTGGGGCTGGGCGCCCCGGCGGAGTACGGCGGGTCCGCCGCGCCGTCGTCGGTGGGCCGGGAGACCGCCGAGGTCCTCGCCGGAGCGTGCTGCTCCACCTGGTTCGTGATCACGCAGCACTACACCCCCGTCAAACTCCTCGCCGCCGCCGAACGGCCCGTGCGCGAGCGTCTGCTGCGCCCGCTGGCGACCGGCGAACTGCTGGCCGGGATCGCCTACGCGCACGTCCGCGCCTTCCCCCGCGTCCCGGTGCGCGCCGTGCCCGAGCGGGGCGGCTGGCGCTTCGACGGCACCGTGCCCTGGTACACCGGGTGGGGGCTGAACGACCTGATGCTGCTGGCGGGTGTGACCGCCGCGGAGGAGGTGGTGTTCGCGTTCGCCGAGGCGCGCGAGCAGCCGGGGCTGCGCGCGTCACCGCCCATGCGGCTCGCGGCGCTCGGCGCGGCCCGCACGGTGTCGCTGGAGCTGGACGGCCTGTGGCTGCCCGACGACGCCGTGGTCCTGCGAACGCCGCAGAAGCGGTTCGCGCAGATCGACCGGCCGCGCAACACCAACGCCTCCCCTGCCGTGTTCGGTGTCGCGTACGCGGCGCTCGACCTGCTCGACGGCGTCCCCGAGGCGGAGGACACCGTGCGCTCCCTGCGCTCCGGTCTCGACGAGGTGCGGGAGGAGGCGTACGCCCTGTGGGACCACCCGGTGCCGTACGAGCGGATCGAGGAGCGGCTCGCACTCAAGACGCGGGCGTACGACCTCATGCGCGCCGCGACGACGGCCGCGGTCGTGGCCGGGGGCGGCCGGTCCCTCGCGCTGGACAACCGGGCCCAGAGGCTGGCCCGGGAGGGGTTGTTCCTGCTGGTGCAGGGGCAGACGGCCGAGGTCCGCCGGTTCCACCTCGGCCATCTGGCCGGCTGAGCACCGGCTCGCGCCGGGCGGTGCCTACGACGGTTCCGTCGGTGCGGGCCGGGTGCCTCGCACACACCGCGTCTCCCCGGCCCGGACGGCGCGTGCCCGCGCGGGCACGCGCTCAGTCCTCCTCGGCCGGCACCACCACGAGGAAGGCGTCGTCCTTCAGATCCATCACCACGGTGGCGGGCTGTCCCTCCGCCCGGCGCCGCGCCGCGTACTCCTCCGCCGGCCAGGACCCGCGCGGAGCTCCCGCGGGGAACCGCTCCAACACCTTCGCACTCATACCGGCACACACCTCCAGGTTCTGCCATGCACCGCCGGGACGGCTTCCGACGCGTACAATCCACCTGCCCGCCGGCGGCCGGAGCATGTACGCGCCCACGGAACCGGCCGGTCCAGGCACAGCGCGTGTCCGGGCGCAGCGCGTGTCCGCGCGCCACCCCGTCCAGCGGTCCCGGTCCGGCGGTTCAGTGCCGTGCGGGCCGCTCCCCGCCGTCATGGGGCTTGTCAGTGCCCTTCCGGCCGGCGGTCTCCCCGCCGGGCCGCGGCCGGCTCAGCCGCCCCGGCCACCAGGCGACGGCCCCCATGTCCCGGACCAGCGCCGGGACCAGCAGGGACCGCACCACCAGCGTGTCGAGCAGGACGCCGAAGGCCACGATGAACGCGACCTGCGCGAGGAAGGCCAGCGGGATCACCCCGAGGGCGGCGAAGGTCGCGGCGAGCACCACGCCCGCCGCCGTGATCACCCCGCCCGTGCTGACCAGCCCGAGCAGGATCCCCTCGCGCACCCCGTGCCGCAGCGACTCCTCCCGCACCCGGGACATGAGGAAGATGTTGTAGTCGACGCCCAGGGCGACCAGGAAGACGAAGCCGTACAGCGGCACGGACGGATCGGTCGCGGTGAAGCCGAACACGTGCCGGAAGACGAGGGCGGAGACGCCCAGCGTGGCCAGGAAGTTGAGCGCCACGGTGGCCACCAGCAGGGCGGGCGTCAGCAGTGACCGCAGCAGCACGGTCAGGATGAGGAAGATGATGGCGAGCACGACGGGGACGATGAGCGTGCGGTCCCGTTCGGCGGTGCGCAGGGTGTCGTACCGCTGTGCCGTGTAGCCGCCGACCAGGGCCCGCGCGCCCGGCACCTCGTGCACGGCCGTGCGCAGCCGGGCCACGGCCCGCGCGGCGGCGTCGCTGTCCGCGGCGTCGCGCAGGGTCACGTCGATCCGTACCCTGCCGTCCACGACCAGCGGGTCTCCGCCCGGGCGTCCGGAGGCGCCCACGCCCGAGGCGTCGGCCACGCCGTCGGTGCGGCGGGCGGCGGCCAGGACCTGGTCCAGACGGTCGGCGTCGGCGATGACGACGGCCGGGTTGCCCGCGCCGCCGGGGAAGTGCCGGCCGAGGGTCCGCTGGGCGGCGACGGACGGGGCGTCGTCGACGAACGTCTCCTCCAGCGGTACGCCCCTGCTGGTCAGCGTGGGTGCGAAGGCGGCGCAGGCCAGCAGCCCGGCGAGGGCGAGCGCCCACACCCGGCGCGGCGCCCGGTCCACCAGCCGGGCGGTCCGCTCCCACAGGCCGTCACGGTCGCGGTCCGCCGGGCGGGCGGGGGCAGAGGGCCAGTAGGCGGCCCGGCCGAGCAGGACCAGAACGGCCGGCAGGAACGTCAGCGCGCTGAGCACCGCGCAGGCGATGCCGACCGCGCCGACCGGTCCCAGGGCACGGTTGTTGGTCAGGTCGCTGATCAGCAGCGCGAGCAGGCCCAGCGCGACGGTGGCCGCGCTGGCGGTGACCGGGCCCCAGGACCGCTTGAGCGCGGCCTTCGCGGCGGCGTACCGGTCCTCGCGGACGCTCAGCTCCTCCCGGTAGCGGGCGGTCAGCAGCAGCGCGTAGTCGGTGGCCGCGCCGATCACCAGGATGGAGAGGATGCCCTGGACCTGGCCGTCGACGCGCACCACGCCCTGCCGGGCGAGGGCGTAGACGACCGCGCAGGCCAGGCCCAGCGCGAACACGGCGCCGAGGATGACCACCAGCGGGAGCAGGACGCTGCGGTAGACGAGCAGCAGGATGACCAGCACGGTGGCCAGCGCGACCCCGAGGAGCAGGCCGTCGATGCCGGAGAAGGCGTCGGACAGGTCCGCCTGGGTCGCGGCCGGGCCGGCCAGCCGCGCGGTGGTGCCCGGAACCCGCCCGGCGGCGGCGCGGATCCGGTCCAGGGTGTCCGGGAGCTTCTTGCCGAGGTCGGGGCGCACCTGCACCACACCCCGCAGCGCCCGGCCGTCCTTGGAGAGCACCGCGGGCGAGGCCCGGCCCGTGACGCCGGGTACGCCGGACAGCGAGGCGAGGGCTTGCCCGGCCGCCTTCCGGCGGTCGCGCACCGGGGCGTCCGCACCGGCCGTCCAGACGACGATCACCGGCAGCGTCTCGTCCTGCCGGAAGGCGCGCTGCTGGGCGATGACCTCGGTGGACTCCGAGCTGCGGGGCAGGAACGCGGCCTGGTCGTTGGTGGCGACCTCGCCGAGCCGGCCGGCGAAGGGGCCCAAGGCCCCGCCGACGACGAGCCAGAGCACGAGCAGGGCCGGCGCGAGCAGCCGGCGGGCCCAGCGGGGGGTGAGGGACATCGCTCTCCAGACAGCTCCACGAAAAAGCATCTCAATGATCGAGACACCTTGTGCCCGGGTGATCGTAGACGACACTCCGTGTTCCCCGGCGGGCCGGTCACCGGACGCACCGGACAGCGGATGCACCGGACAGCGGATGCACC
This sequence comes from Streptomyces sp. NPDC004065, assembly GCF_044903565.1. Taxonomy (NCBI): domain Bacteria; kingdom Bacillati; phylum Actinomycetota; class Actinomycetes; order Kitasatosporales; family Streptomycetaceae; genus Streptomyces; species Streptomyces sp. NPDC004065. The sequence goes on from NZ_JBJDQT010000027.1 coordinate 89,862, forward strand.
GGACAGCGGGAGACGGCGCACGGGCGGCCCGGGTCCGCCGCTGGGTCGGCTGGGTCGGCGCGCGGGCGCGCGTCGGGGTCGGCGCGCGGGCCCGCGGTGGAGTCGGCGTTCGGGCGCGCGGTGGAGTCGGCGTTCGGGTGTGCGGCGGAGTCGGCGTTCGGGTGTGCGCAGGGGTCAGCGCTCGGGCGGGCGCTGCAGCGCGAGTTCCTCGTTCAGCGCGGTGACGAAGCGCAGTACCACCGACAGTTCCTCCTCGCCGAACCGGGAGAGCGCGGTCTCGGCCGCCCGGGCCAGGGGACGGAAGTAGGCGCGGGCGGCCGAGCGGGCCTCGGCGGCGTAGTGCAGGTGGACCACCCTGCGGTCGGTACTCTCCCGCACCCGGCGGATGTGCCCGGCGCGCTCGAGCCGGTCCACGCACGCGGTCACCGCCCCGGAGGTGAGGCCGAGGCGGGCGCGCAGCCGCCCGGGGGTCATCGGCCCCTCGGCGTCCAGGACGGCCGCGAGGGCCTGCACGTCCGTGGGATGCAGCCCGTGGTCGCCGGCGAAGGCGAGCACCAGCCGGTTGATCTCGCCGTTCATCCGCCGCAGCGCCACCGCGAACGCCTGCAGGTCGCCGGACGCCGGCGGGCCTCCCGCCTCGGTGCGGGCTTCCGCCTCGGGGCGGGCTCCCGCGACGGGCTGCTCGGGATCGTCTGCTGTGGCCACGCGATCAGGGTATAGAACGGGCCGCGTAGCCCGGCCGGCCCACCGGGCGCATCCGTTCCCGCGCACCGCGGGGAAGTGATGACGCGAGCGGCCGGGGGACCCCGGTGCCGAGGAAAGGCAGCCGAGGGAAGGCAGGGGCGATGGAGACCGACGAACGAGGGACGCGCCCGCGCTGCCTGGTGACGGGCGCCACGGGCTACATCGGCGGCCGCCTCGTCCCCGAGCTGCTGGCCGCCGGGTACCGGGTGCGCTGCCTGGCCCGCTCCCCCGGCAGACTGCGCGACCACCCGTGGGCGGACCGGGCCGAGGTGGTGCGGGCGGACGTCACGGACCCCGCTTCGGTGGCCGAGGCGATGCGGGACGTCGACGTGGCGTACTACCTGGTGCACGCGCTGGGGTCGGGCCGGGACTTCGAGGAGACCGACCGCCGGGCCGCGCGCGTCTTCGGCGAACAGGCCCGGGCCGCGGGTGTACGCCGCATCGTCTATCTGGGCGGCCTGACGCCCACGGGCGTGCCCGAGCGGAACCTCTCGCCGCACTTGCGCTCGCGCGCCGAGGTCGGCCGCATCCTGCTGGAGTCGGGTGTGCCCACCACGGTGCTGCGGGCCGCCGTCATCATCGGCTCCGGCTCCGCCTCCTTCGAGATGCTGCGCTACCTCGCCGAGCGCCTGCCGGTGATGGTCACCCCCAGCTGGGTGCGGACCAGGATCCAGCCCATCGCCGTACGGGACGTGCTGCGGCTGCTCGTCGGCAGTGCGCGGATGCCGCAGGACGTCAGCCGCGCCTTCGACATCGGCGGGCCGGACGTGCTGACGTACCGGGACATGATGGCGCGGTACGCGGCGGTGGCCGGGCTGCCGCGGCGGCTGATCGTGCCCGTCCCGGTGCTCACGCCCGGGCTGTCCAGTCACTGGATCGGCCTGGTCACGCCGGTCCCGGCGTCCATCGCGCGCCCGCTGACCGAGTCGCTGCGGCACGAGGTGGTCTGCCACGAGAACGACATCGCCCGGTACGTGCCCACCCCGCCCGGGCATCCGGTCGGTTTCGACGAGGCCGTCCGGCTGGCCCTGCAGCGGATCCGCGACGCCCGGGTCACCACGCGCTGGTCCTCGGCCTCGGTGCCCGGAGCGCCCAGCGATCCGCTGCCCACCGACCCGGACTGGGCGGGCGGCAGCCTGTACACCGACCGGCGGGAGAGGACCGTCGCGGCCCCGCCCGAGGCGCTGTGGCGGGTGATCGAGGGCATCGGCGGGGAGAACGGCTGGTACTCCTTCCCGCTCGCCTGGGCGCTGCGGGGCCGGCTGGACCGGCTGGCGGGCGGGGTCGGGCTGCGTCGCGGCCGGCGGGACGCCCAGCGGCTGCGGGTCGGCGACTCGCTGGACTTCTGGCGGGTGGAGGAGATCGAGCCGGGCCGGCTGCTGAGGCTGCGGGCCGAGATGCGGCTGCCGGGCCTGGCGTGGCTCGAGATGCGGGCCGACCGGGACCCGGCCGGCCGCACGCGCTATCGCCAGCGCGCCCTGTTCCATCCGCACGGGCTGCTGGGCCACGCCTACTGGTGGGGCGTCTCCCCCTTCCACGCCGTCGTCTTCGGCGGCATGGCCCGCAACATCGCGCGGGCCGCCGCCGCCTCGGCCGGGACCGCCCCGGCGGACCGGGAGGCGACCGCCCCCGCGAGCGGCGCGGGGGGCGGGCGCCGGGAACGGTAGGGCGGCGGGCGCGGGCGGGGAGCGCCGCGGCCGGTACGACGGCCGCCGGGGGCGTGCCCCTGCCGGTCCCCGGCGCCGGCCCCACCGCCTGCCTTCCGGCCCCACCGCCTGCCTTGCCGTGCCCGGCCCAGACCGGACCGTGGCCCGCCCGCACCGTGGCCGGCACGGCCGTGGCATCCCCGGCCCGGGGCGGGCCGCCCACCCCCGGCCGCCAGCACACCGGCGTTCCGTGGACGATCCTCATCGGAATCATGGCCGTGCTGAACGGCGCGGCGATCGCGTCCGCGCTCGGCGTGGCGGACACCAAGGGCGTCGACTGGACCGACTGGATCGAGTGGCTCATTCCGATCGCCCTGACCGCGGTCGGCGTCACGGCGCTGGACCGGGCGAGGGCGACCCACCGCGAACGGCGCGGCGGCCGGCCGGCGCACGCCAGAGGGGCCGCACCGGAATCCGCGCAGGCTGACCGGTGCGGCCCCTGTTGCGACGGGCGACGGCCACTGGAACATGTGCCTCGCCCGGCTCCTCGGGGCGGGCGGGCCGGCTTCGGGGCCGTCCCCCGCTAGGGGGTGCGCAGCCGGGCCTCGACCTGGTCCCCGACGATGCGGGTGTCGAAGGACGGCTGCGGGGCCGTGGCCGGGCCCTTGACGTTCCAGCCGTCGGACAGCCGGAAGACGCTGCCGTGCCAGGGGCACTGCAGGCATCCGTCCTTGACCGTTCCCTCCGAGAGGGGGCCGGCCATGTGGCTGCACCGCTCGGCCAGCACGTGCACGGTGTCGGACCCCTGCCGGACCACGACGACGGCGATGCCCTCGATGTCACGGAGCACCGGCCTGCCGTCCGGCAGATCGGCGAGGTCGGCGACCGGGTGCCAGCCGGGGGACACCAGGTGCGGCACGTGCTCGGCGTGGTTGGCGCCGGACGCCTGGCGGTAGGCGAGGTGCCCGCCGAGCGCGCCGCCGGCCGCGACGGCGGCCAGACCGGCCAGTCCCAGTCCCTTGCCGAGCGCCTCCCGGCCGCGCAGGCGCGCGGTCAGTGACCCGGTGTACAGGGTGAGCGCCAGGACGTTGGCCGTCGCGTGTACCGCGCCGACGCGCATCTGCTGCCGATGCAGCTCCGCCCAGTCCACCAGTCCGGCCACCGCGGCCGGCAGCGCGCTCACCACTCCGGTGGCGATCAGGATGCGCACGGCACGGCGCTGTCCGGGGACGACGTCGAGGACGGCGGCCGACAGCCAGCTGCCGATGGGCAGTTGGACCATGACCGGATGGACCGGGTGACCCAGCCATCGTCCGTGGAGGCCGTCCCGGGCGCGGCCGAGCGGCACGGCGCGTACCGTGCGGCGGACCGCGTCGAGCATCCGGTCGGCACCGGAGAACTGTTCGAGCTTGTCGATGCTGCGCAGGACCCGGCCTGGGCCGGCCGTGCCGGGCAGGAGACGGCCGGCCGCCGCCGCGACCTGACGGGAGAGGGTGTGCTGTGTCATGTCCCCCGAGTAGCCGCTGTGCGCGTCGGCAACCGCCGGCGCGCGGAAGGGGGCCAGGGGTGCACGGAAGAGGGGCGGAGGTGCGGGCCTTACGGCTCGGGGTGGTCGTAGTGCTCGGGGTGGTCGTAGGAGTAGGGGGTGGTCGTGGTCAGGGGTGTGAAGCCGAGGCGTTCGAGGATGGGACGGCTGCGGCTGGTGGCGTCGACCTGGAGGTAGCGGCAACCCCGCTCGGCGGCGAGCCGGGCGCGGAGCGCCACCAGCGCCCGGTACAGGCCCTGCCCGCGCCGGCCCTCGACGGTCCCGCCGCCCCACAGGCCGGCGAAGCCGGTGCCGGGCACGAACTCCAGGCGCCCCGCGCTCACCGGCTCGTCCCCGTCGAGGGCGACGACCGCGACGATCGTGTCCGGCGCGGCCGTGAGGCGGTCCAGCAGGCGCTGCCGCAGTCGCGAGCCGTCCGTGCCGAACACCCGCTCGTGGACCTCGACCAGCAGGTCCACGCCGGTCGCCTCGGTGACGGTCCGCAGCCGGACGCCCGCCGGCGGCTCGGCGTCGAGGGCCGGCCCGGCGGTCTCGCCGACCATCAGCGTCTCCTCGGGCCCCGGCGTGAAGCCGGCGGCCCGCAGCCGCCGTCCGAGGTCCGCGGGCCGGTCGTGGCCATACAGCTCCCACTCGAAGCCGTGACCCGCCGCGGCGAAGCGGGCGATCTGTTCGGCGATCACGCCGTCCGGGTCGGCGATGTCGGGGGCGGACCACAGCACGCCGTTCCAGTCGTGCGCGGACCCGACCTGCCGGACCACGCTCGCGGTGCGCTCCACGCGCGCGCCGGGCCCGTCAGGGACGGCGCCTTCGCGCAGGTCACGGTCGTACAGGGCGAGTACCGCGGCGTGATCCACGGCCCCACTCCAGCAGAGCGCGCCCGGCCCGGCAAGGAGGTTTCCGGGGGTGGTCCGTCAGCCCAGTTCGAGGGTGGTCACCCCGAAGACCCGTTCGCGCGCGTACGGCCTGACCGGCCCCGTGTACATGCGCGCGGTCTCGAAGGCGGGGGCGAGACCGGCCTCCTCGGCCAGGGCGATCGCCGGCTTGTTCGTCTCGGGCACGTCGACGGCGACCGTACGGCCCCCGGCGGCGGCGGTCAGCGCGGTGAACAGCGCCCGGGCGTCCTCGGGGGTGTCGGCGAACAGGGGGCCGACGCGAAGGCAGTCGCGGGCCGGGCGGAGAACGCCGTAGCCGGTGACGCGTCCGGCGGTGCGGCGGACGAAGGCGCGGTGTCCCGGCGTGGTCAGCCAGCGGGCGACGAAGCGGGGGCGGTCGGCGGGGTGGCAGGCGCAGTCGTAGGCGGTGACGGCGTCGAGGTCCCCGGGGGCGAAGGGCCGCACGCCGTCCGGTGTCCCGGAGCCGCCGGCGGCGGGCGCGGGGCCGGTGAAGCGGATGGTGCGGTGGGCCGCCTCGAAGCCCGACCGGCGGTAGTTGTCCTGCTGGGCCACCACGCCGTCGAGGCCGATCGTACGGTCACCGGCGTGGGCGAGAGCCGTCCTCCAGGTGGCCAGGCCGTGGCCCCGGCCGCGCAGATCCGGACGGACGAGGTAGCAGCCCAGGAAGGCGTAGTCGGGGCCGTGGTTGACGACGGACACCGCCGACACGGGCTCACCGTCGATCCGGCCCAGGAAGAAGCCGTCCGGGTCCTGGGCGAAGAAGGCCGGGCCGTCGTTCAGGCCCGGGTTCCAGCCCTCGTCCGCCGCCCACCCGCTGATCACCGGCCAGTCCGCGAGGCGGGCCCGGGTGACGACGAGGTCTTCGGTGGCGGGAAGGGTCATGGACGCGCTCCGTTCCGTGGGGGGCGGCGGGGATGGGCAGCATCCTTGCCGATCACGCGTAAGCGCACCACGGCGGGATCAAGCCGGGGACGGGTTCAAGCCGGGGGGCCGATTCAAGCCGGGGGCCGGTTCAAGCCGGGGCCGGGGGCGCCGACGGGCTGTTGCCGTACGGCGGTTGAAGCGTGGACCCGGCCACGCTGCAGCGCCCGCCGTGAGGCGGGCGGCCGGGCCGTGGCCGGGGACCGTGGACCCGACTGGTCCGGGAGCGCGCGAGGCCCCACCGGGCACGCGTCCGGTGGGGCCTTCCGCACGGGGCGCGGACCGGCGTCAGCGGGCCGAGCCGGGCCGGTAGCGCCGGTAGAGGGCCGCTCCGCCGAGGAGGAGGGCGGCGGAGGCGGCGACGGCGGGCAGCGTCTCGTCCGCACCGGTCTGCGCGAGCGACACCTGCGTGTGCGGCTCGGGCGCGGTGTGGCCCACCGGCTCGGGCAGCGGGTGGGGCTTCGCCCGCTCCGGCGGCGTCACCGGGGCCGGGGCCGGCTCGTCGGTGTCCGGTCCGGATTCGCTGGTGGAGCTGTTGCCGACGGATTCATTGCCGATGCCCGCCACGTCCACCGTGTTCCCGCTGGCGTTGACCGGGAGGTGCACCGGGAGCTGGACGACGTTGCCGGAGCCCTCGCCGGACGAATCCTTTCCGCCCCCGAGAGCCGACGCTCCGCCCGCTGACGAGGCCCCATCCCCCCCGGCGGACTCGTGGGCGCAGTGGTTGCCCGCCGAGGAGTTGAGCACCCCTGCGACGGTCACCGTGTTCCCGCACACGTTCACGGGGAGGTGCACCGGGATCTGCATGGTGTTGCCGGAGATCACCCCACCTGAGCCCACCGCGGCTGCGTCCGCCGCGGCCCCGCCGTCGGCCGCGAACGCGGCGGCCACGGGTACCGTGATCGCCATCGCGCCGGATGCTGCGGCGGCGGCGATCACACGGTTCCGGGTAACCCGTTTCATAGGTTCCCTGCCTTCCAGACATGGTCACGGGCGCTCGCCCGCACCGGGTAAAACGCCGGTGAACGATCAGGGTTATGGCTCAGCGGCCTTTCACCCCTTTGGGCGCACCCCCTTTCGAACGCCACGCAAAACGCCGTACGAACACCGGCAGGAGACTGGGACGCGGGAGGCGTAGGGCGCAGGAGACCTGGGGCGCAGGAGGCGTGGGGCGCAGGAGGCGTGGGGCGCAGGAGGCGTGGGGCGCAGGAGGCGTGGGGCTCCCGGCGAGGAGACTCCACCGGACGCGGCGGGCCCGGCGTGAGGCGTCCGCGCACGGACACGGACGCGGACGGGGACGGGGAGCCGGAACGGGCCGGCCCGGCCCGGCTCGCCCCGGCTGCGGGCCGCGCCGGGCGGACGCCGCCGACCGGACGGACGCCGCCGATCAGACGGACGCCACGGCCGGGCGGGACGCCACGACCGGGCGGGACGCCACGACCGGGTGAACGCCGCCCGCCGGGTGGACGCCACAGGCCGGTGGACGCCACCCGCCGCACCCCCGCTTGCTTCGGCAAGCGGGGGTGCGGCGGTCCGCATATGGTGGGCGAGGGCGTTGTGCCCGTCCGCGGCAGAGTGTCCCTGGAGGCATCGATGCTGGCGAAGCTGTCGACGCGGTCCACGGCCCGGCGCTGTGCGTGCGCCGGCGCGATCACGCTGGCCCTGGTCGGCGCGGGGCTGCCGGCGCGGGCCGCGGCCGGCGGCGAGGGCGCTCTGGACCGCTTCTACCGGCAGAAGGTGACGTGGGCCGCCTGCGACATACAGGCCCCCAAGGACATGCAGTGCGGAAAGGTCACCGTCCCGCTGGACTACGCGCACCCGGGCGCGGGCACACTCGAACTGGCGCTGGCCCGCTACCGCGCCACGGGGCCGTCGCGGGGCTCGGTGCTGCTGAACTTCGGCGGCCCCGGCGGCGCGGGCGTCCCGGAACTCGCCACCGGCGGCAAGGACTTCATGGACCTGACCAACCGCTACGACGTGGTCGGCTTCGACCCCCGCGGCGTGGGCAGGTCCTCCCCGGTCAGCTGCGGCCTGGACGCCGGCGACCCCAGCACGCGGACGGCGACGGACGACACCGTGGACCTGAGCGATCCCAAGGCCGCCACCAAGGTCCTCGCGGCCTGGCGGCAGGTGGCGGCGAGGTGCGCCGAGAACTCCGGTCCCGTGCTGCCCCGCATAGGCACGGTGAACGCCGCCCGCGACATGGACGTGATACGCCAGGCCCTCGGCGACGACAAGCTCAACTACCTGGGCTTCTCGTACGGCACCCGGCTCGGCGCCGTCTACGCCGCCGAGTTCCCGGACAAGGTCGGCCGGATGGCCCTCGACGGCGTGGACACGCTGACCGAGCCGCTGACCGAGCAGGGGGTGGCGGCCGCCGAGGGCCAGCAGACGGCGCTGGAGGACTTCCTCGACTGGTGCGCCGAGGACATCGCCTGTCCGTTCGGGCAGGACCGGCGCGCGGCGGGCGACCAGGTCGTGCAACTGGTCCGCTCGCTCGACGAGAACCCGGTCCCGACCGGCTCCGGCGGCCGGCTCTCCGGCCAGACCCTCGTGGCGGCGATCGGCCAGGCCCTCTACAGCAGGGCGATGTGGCCCTCCCTCGAACGGGCGATCGCCTCGCTGGTCCAGGACGGTGACACGCGCGGGATCGAGACCTTCTCCTCCGGCGGCGTCACCCTGCCCCGGCGGCAGGAGCCGGTGCGGCGCGGCGACGGCGGGCTGGTGGACGCCGCGGAGGTGCCGCTGGACAACCTGCCCGCGGCCATGATGGCGATCAACTGCGCGGACGACCCCGACCGGCCCACCGCCGGGCAGATCACCAAGGACCTCGCCCGGCTGCGCGCCGAGTACGAGCAGGCCTCCCCGGTCTTCGGCCGGTACCGCCTCAACGAGCTGCTGATGTGCTATGGCCGTCCCCGCGGCACGGACTTCATCCGCGAGAAGGTGAAGAGCGTCGACACGCCCAGGATGCTGCTGGTGGGCACCCGCGGCGACCCCGCGACCCCGTACCGCTGGACCGAGGAGACCGCCAAGCGGCTCGGCTCCTCGGCGGTGGTGCTCGACAACCGGGGCGACGGGCACACCGGATACGGGTCGTCCAAGTGCGTGCACCGCAAGGTGAACGACTTCCTGCTGTACGGCTCGCTGCCGCCCTCCGGCAGCTCCTGCGCCGCCGACACGGCGCCGTCGCCCGCGGGCGGATGACCGCCGCACCCCACCGCCGCCGGCCGCCCGCCGCCGGCCGGACCCGGCACGCCGGCTGGACCCGCGGTCCCGTCCGGGGCGCGGCACGCCCGCCGGGCCCGCGGCCGGCGCCCGGGCCCGGCCCCGCTCGCCGCGCCCCGGACGAACAACCCGCCCGGGTGACCCAACCCGCCCGGGTGACCCAATTGCTCCAAATGCCCGGAAGGTGAATCGGCCCTATGGTGCTGTCATGGAGCACGATCTGAGTCCCGCGTCCCTTGCCGAACTGCGGCGTCCGCGCAGCTACCCCGCCGTGTCGGTGCTCACGCCGACGCACCGCCGCGAACGCGACAGCACCGAGGACCGGCTGCGGCTGCGCCATGTCGTGGCCGAGGCCAAGAAACAGCTGGAATCCGACCCGGCGGTCTCCCGGGACCGGCGTGCGGAGGTGGAGCGGCAACTGGACCAGGCCCTCGCCGAGGTGGATCTGACGTACGCCGAGGACGGTCTCGCCATCTTCGCCGCCCCGGGCGAGCACCAGGTGTGGGCGCTCGGCCGCACCGTCCCCGAGCGGGTGGTGCTGTCCGACACCTTCCTGACCCGCAACCTGGTTTCCGCGCACACGGCGGAGCGTCCCTTCTGGGTCCTCTCGGTCTCCGCCGACCGCGTGACCCTGTGGAGCGGCAGCGCCGGACGGGTCACCGAGGCCCGCACCGGGGGCTTCCCGCTGACCAGGGATCTCGCCGAGAACTTCGACGCCGAGCGCCAGGAGCGGATCGGCAACCAGCCGAGCACCTTCCGGGACGAGCGCACCCGCCACTTCCTGCGGGAGGCGGACGCCGCCATGAGCAGGGTGCTGCGCGAGCACCCGCACCGGCTGTACATCACCGGCGAGCGGGCCGCGCTGTCCGCGCTGGAGGAGATCGGCGGCGTGGCCAAGGACGCCGTGCAGGTGCCGCGCGTCGGTCTGGCGCACGGCACGCCGGAGGCCGTGTGGCGCGCGATCGCGCCGGTGCGGGAGGCGGAGGCCGCCGAGGAGGCGGCCGCCGTGGCCCGGGAACTGGAGGCGGCGCGCGGGCGCCGGGCGTACGCGGCCGGCGTCGACGAGGTGTGGCGCACCGCGCGGGAGGGCCGGATACGACTGCTGGCCGTGGAGGAGGACTACCGGGTGGCGGTGCGCGACATCGCGGGCGACCATCTGGTGCCGGCCGAGCCGGACACTCCCGGTGCGCGCGAGGACGTCGTCGACGAGATCGTCGAGCAGTGCCTGGAGACCGGCGCCGAGGTCCGCTTCGTGCCCGACGGCATGCTCGCCGAGGCCGACGGCATCGCCGGGGTGCTGCGCTACTGAGGGCGCCGCGGCCGTCTCCTCACCGGCGCGTCTACGCTACGGCGGAACGCGTCGGCGAGGAGGGAGTGCGCACGTGGGTGACCTGCTGGGCGTGGCCGTACTGGGTGCCGGGCACATGGGTGCCGATCACATACGGCGTCTGGAACGGGTGGTGAGCGGGGCCAGGGTCGCCGCGGTGGCCGACCCGGACACCGAGCGGGCGAAGGCGGCCGTCGGCGGCCTCGCGGACGTGCCCGTGCACGACGACCCGGTGGCCGCGCTCGAGGCGCCCGGGGTCGAGGCGGTGCTGATCGCCTCGCCGGGCCCGGCGCACGAGGAGGCCCTGCTCGCCGCCTTCGAGCGCGGGCTGCCGGTGCTGTGCGAGAAGCCGATGGTTCCGGACCCGGCAGGGGCGCTGCGCGTCGTGGAGGCGGAGGCCCGGCTCGGGCGGCGGCTGGCGCAGATCGGTTTCATGCGCCGCTACGACGGCGAGTATCTGCGGCTGAAGTCCCTGCTGGACAGCGGGCGGCTGGGCCGGCCCCTGATGCTGCACTGCGTCCACCGCAACGTTTCCTCGCCGCCGCACTTCACCAGCGCGATGCTGGTCGACAGCTCGGTCTCGCACGAGATCGACGCCGCCCGCTGGCTGCTCGGGCAGGAGCTGACCGCGGTCACCGTGCTGCGTCCGGCGCCCTCCTCGGGCGCTCCGGCCGGGCTGCAGGACCCGCAGTTCGTGCTCTTCGAGACCGAACGGGGCGCCCTGGTGGACGTGGAGGTCTTCGTCAACTGCGGCTTCGGCTACCAGGTGCGCTGCGAGGCGGTGGGCGAGGCGGGCAGCGCCCGGATCGGCGAGGAGCACGGAGTGGTCGTCACCACGGCCGACGGGGCGGGCGCGCAGGTGCCGCGGGACTACCTGGTCCGCTTCGCCGCCGCCTACGACCGCGAGGTGCAGGCCTGGGTCGACGCGACCCGGCGCGGACGGGTCACCGGCCCCGGCGTGTGGGACGGTTACGCCGCCGCGGTGGTCGCCGAGGCCGGGGTGCGGTCGCTGGAGAACGGCGGCCGGGTGCCGGTCGCCCTCGCCCCGCGCCCGGAGCTCTACGCGCCCGGCGCGCGCTGACGGCGACGAGCCCGCGCCGCGGCGGCCCGCACCGGCCACCCTCCTCCCGCGCGCCGGTCGCACCGCCGCGTCACACCGCACCGCACCGCCGCGGGTCGCACCACCCCCAGGAGTCGCACCGGACCGCCGCGTCACACCACCCCCACGAGTCGCACCCCCGTGGTCACACCGCGCCGAACAGGGTGCCGAGGCCGCGGTCGACGGCCGCGGCCACGTCCTCCCGGCCCGGCGCGACCACGGCGTAGGTGCGCAGCAGGAAGCGGCGCAGCGCCGGGGTGTCGAACTGGAGCAGGGCCATGCCGGACGGCGAGTGCAGCTCGAGCACCGTACGCGACTGCCCGCACGGCCACAGCCGCACGTCGCCCGTCCCGGCCGGCTGGTCGAGGCCGTCCGCCAGCAGGGTGCGGGAGAAGGTCCACGAGACGTCGTCGCCGTCGAGGGAGGCCTCGGGCGGGAAGTCCAGGTGTACGGCCAAGGGGTCGGCCGAGGCGTAGCGGAGCGTGGCCGGCACCGGGCGCTCGCGCTCGTCCGCGGTGATCAGGCGGGCGCGGGCGGGCTGCTCGAGGGTGATGTCCATGGTCCGTCTCCCCTGCGGGTCGTCAGGTCGGCCGGTTCTGCCGTGTGTTGTTAGGAGCCCGCAGGAGCCGATCGCATTACGCCGGAGCACCCACCAATTGATGTGACCTGCGTCACGCCGGCGCGGGATGCGTCCGCCGACCCGCACCCGGTCGAACACACCGCCGGGGAACGCACGCCCGAACGACGTGCGAAGAGTGCCGGCGCTCCGTCGGATCGCGTACCACGCCTACGCCTTCACCGCTTGCGGCACTACTGCGAAGACACCGCCCGATCGGCCCGGGAAGACGGTGGCATATGCCTGAAGCACCACCGTATCGTGTGTTGCCAAATCCCTTACGGGCAGTCGCCGGCTGTGCGACAGTCGTAACCGGTCCCCCGCCGCCCCGGTCGCACCGTTCCCGCATCGGAGTACGTCATGCCGTCCCACCTCTCCGCGGACCGCTCACCCGGCCAGCCGCCGGGACGCGGCCAGGTCGACGCCCTGATCTCGCAGGCGCGCCGGCTCCGGGGCGAGGTGGACGCCGTACGGCGGGGGGCGCGGGAGGACGTGTCGGACCCCCGGAGCCGGTGGGAAAGGGCGCTGTGCGAACTGGCGCTGCATCAGCTCGCCGATCTGGGCGAGCACTTGGCTCAGCTGAGGGACGGCCCGCCGCCGGTGCACGCGGTGCACGAGGTGGTGGCCGCCGCGCCGGCGGCCACCGGCCACGAGGCCGCCGGACCCGATGGCGCGGCACGCCAGGGCTCGCTGCTCGCCCGGGTGGGCAGCGCCGAGTGGAACCTGCTGACGGACGAGGCCGACTGGTCCGGAGAGCTGTACCGGATCCTCGGCCGGGACCCCGCCGCCCCCGCGCTCACCCTCGACGAACTGCCCTCCCTGGTGCTCGACGAGGACCGTCCCCGGCTGACCGCGATGGTCACCGACTGCCTGGTCGACGCCAAGCGCATCGACGGCGAGTTCCGCGTCGTGCGGCCCGACGGGACGGTGCGCACGGTGCACATGATGGGCGAGCCCGTGCTCGACGCCGACGGCGGCACCGCCTCGATGTGGGCGGTGCTGCGGGACGTCAGCGAACTGCGTCGGAGTCAGTCGGCGGTGCGCGAGACCCGTGACTCGCTGCAGCACCACCGGAGCCTCGCGCAGACCGGGCACCGGCTCGCGGTCGAGCCGCAGGAGGCCGTGCCGCCGCCGTGGCGCGGCTCCCTGCGGCTCCCGCGCGGGCGCGACGCCGTGCTCGACCTGGCCGCCCACCGCCTGCCCGCCCCGGCGAACACGCCGCTCGGGGCCGAGTGGTATGACGCGCTGGAGCTGCCCGACGGCGACATCCTGCTCGGCGTCGGCGGCCTGACCGGGCAGGGGCCGGGCCTCGCTCCGGGCACGGCGATGCTGCTGGGCGCCCTGCGCGGCATGGCGATGGCCGGCACCGCGCCCGGCCCGCTGATGACCTGGCTCAACCAGCTCCTCGGCGCCACCGTGCGCCCCGCCCTCGGCAGCGCCGTGTGCTGCCGCTACCGCCCCGCCACCCGCACCCTGCTGTGGGCGCAGGCCGGCCACCCCGCCCCGCTGCTCTTCCGCGGCGGGACGGGGCGCGCGCTGCCCGCGCCCGGCGGCGCCCTGCTCGGCGCGGCCCCGGCGGCCCGCTACGGGCAGGCCGAGGAGACCCTCCGGGTGGGCGATGTGCTCGTGCTGCACACCGACGGGCTGGTGCCCCGGCGGCCTGCCCGTCCTCAGGAGGACGGCCCGCGCCAGGACGGACCGGGGGCGGAGAGGGCCGGCGGGAACCCGCTGCTCGGCCTGGCACCCAGGCTGGGCCGGGCGGACGGCGCACGGGACTGCCTGCGCCTGGTGGTGGAGGAGTTCGGCACGGCGCGGCGCGAGGACCACGCCTGCGTGCTGGCCGTCCGGGTGCTGTCCTAGCCCCGGAGACCGCCGTCACGACGTGCTGCCCCGGCCCGAGGGACCGCCCTCACGGCAGCCGCTGCCCTCACGACAGACAGCCGCTGCCCGCGCGCACCGCGCGGCTACGCCGGTGCGCTGCCGAGATCCTTGCCCATGCCCTTGGGCAGGGCCAGCCGGATCTCCTCCCGCAGCTCGTTGATTCTCGGATAGGTGGCGTACTGGCCGGTGAGCCGGTACATCTCGCGCAGGCGGTCCCAGGTGCGGTGGGAGGAGTTGGAGCCCATCGACACCAGGGCCAGTCGCGCGTACCGGTCCGCCTGCTCGGGGTCGTCCGCGATGAAGCAGGCGGAGGCCATCGACAGGAAGTCGAAGATCTTCGACCGCTGCCGTCCGTCGTTGCGCAGCGCCAGCGCCTTCTCCGCGTAGTGCTGGGCGTGCACGGCCGCGCCCGGCTCGTGCTCCGCCAGGGTGCGGTAGGCGAGGGCCTGCATGCCGTACAGGTCTTCCTCCTTGAAGGTCTGCATCCAGCTCGGCGGCGGCACGTCGCCCTTGTCGGAGACGAAGAGCTCCTCCGCCCGGCCGAGGGTGCGGCGCATCGCCTGTCCCTTGCCCATCGACGCCTGCGCCCAGGCCTCGATGGTGTGCAGCATCGCCCGCGTGCGGGGCAGCACCTCCTCGCCGGAACCGGCGCGGGCCAGCTTCATCAGGTCCAGCGCGTCGTCGGGCCGGCCCAGATGCACCATCTGGCGCGCCGCCCGGGACAGCGCCTCCCCCGCGCGCGGCCGGTCGCCGCCCTCGCGTGCGGCGTGGGCGGCGATGACGAAGTACTTCTGGGCCGTGGGTTCCAGGCCGACGTCGTGCGACATCCAGCCCGCGAGGACGGCGAGGTTGGCGGCGACGCCCCACAGGCGCCGCTGGAGGTGGGGCGGGTGGCGGTAGGCGAGCATGCCGCCCACCTCGTTGAGCTGGCCGACCACCGCCTTGCGCTGCAGCCCGCCGCCGCGGGCCGCGTCCCAGGCCCGGAACACCTCCACCGAGCGTTCCAGTTCCTCGATCTCCTGCGACCCGATGGGGGCGGCCTCGTAGCGGTCGTACCCAGCGGGGTCGGCGTGCAGGGGACGGTCGAGGTCGGGAGCGTCGGCCTTGAGTGTCGGATCGGTCTTCAGCCAGTCGTGCATGGCGCCGCTGAGTGCGGATCCCGCGGTGAGCGCGGCACCCGCGCCCACCAAGCCGCGTCGGTTGAGCATGAGGTCCATTCCCGTGAATTCGGTGAGGACCGCGGCGGTCCGCTCGGGCGCCCACGGCACTCCGTCGGGAAGTTCCGCACTCCCGCCGCCCTGCCGTCTCCCCGCACGCCCGTGCCGTACCAGACCGAGGTCCTCGATGGTCACGACACGGCCGAGACGCTCGGTGAACAGGGCCGCCAGCACCCTCGGCACGGGATCGCGCGGGATCTCTCCCATGTCGATCCAGCGCCGCACCCGGGAGGTGTCGGTCGCCAGCTGGGGGTGGCCCATGGCCGCCGCCTGCCGGTTGACCAGCCTCGCGAGCTCCCCTTTGGACCAGCCGGCCAGGCCGAACAGGTCCGCGAGACGGGTGTTGGGTTGTCCTGTCACGTCAAGCCCCCAGGTACTCGGCTGAGTTGACAGTAGACCCGCCGAGAGTTGCCGGGCGACTATTCGCCAGGGTTCGCCAGGGTGCGCCAGATGGTGTGCCAGTGGGCAACGGGTGTCAGGTAGGAACGCGCCATCCCGACCCGGTCGCCGGGGGACATTCCCCAGGGTGCACCCGGGCGACCGGGCCGGGCGGCGCGTCAAGCAAGCAGGCACACGAAGGGATCTGTATCGCCCATGTACGCAGCATCGTCCTCCGTGTCCGCCCCGCCCCGGCCGCTGCGTCCCCGCCAGGGCGCCGGCGGCCCCTACCTCGACCCCGCGCGTCAGGCGCCCCCCGTCCTCGGCGCGAACCGGACGCGGCGCCCCGCGGGGATCGGCACACAACCGCTCAGCGGGAGAATCGACTTGTCCGGCCCCCAGGGCGCCCAGCTGCGCACGGCGCTCGCCTCCGTGCACCGGATCTGCCCGGAGTTCGCTCCGGTGCAGGTGCTGCGCCGCAGCGGGCGGTCCGTCCTCCTGGTCGGCACGACCGGACGCAGCACCGCCGTCGCCAAGTGCTTACTCGACCACTCCCCCGCCTGGGCCGAGCGGTACCGGCACGAGATAGCCGCATACCGCTCGTTCGTCCGGCACCGGCCCCCGGTCCGCGTGCCCCGGCTGATCGCGGCGGACCCGGACAACTGCACGCTGGTGATCGAGCGCATGCCCGGCAGGGTGGCCGCACTCCAACGGCACCCGGCGGAGACCCCGCCGCGGGCGGACCTCAGGGCGGCCCTGGGCGCGATCTGCCGGCTGAACGCCTGGCGCCCCCCGGCGGGCACCTTCGACGCCCCGCTGGACTACGCGGCCCGCATCTCCCGCTACCACGAACTGGGGCTGCTCACCGACCGGGACATGGGAGACCTGCAGAAGCTGCTGCACGGCATCGCGCACGCGGCCGGCCGGCAGGGCATGGGCCAGTTCTGTCACGGCGACGCGCTGCTCGCGAACATCCTGCTCTCACCGGCCGGTCCAGTGCTGGTGGACTGGGAGCACGCGGGCTGGTACCTGCCGGGCTACGACCTGGCGACGCTGTGGGCGGTGCTCGGGGACGCGCCGGTGGCGCGCCGCCAGATCAGCCAGCTCGCCCAGTCCGCGGGACCGGCCGCGCGGGACGCCTTCCTGGTGAACCTGATGCTCGTGCTCACCCGCGAGATCCGCACCTACGAGACGGCCGTGCAGCGCTCGATGCACGACGCCGCTCCGCTGCCACCGGGAACGGCCCAGGCGGGTGCCGCTCCCTCCGGCGAGGAACAGCGGCTGCTGCTGCGCCGGCTGCACGACGACTGCCAGCTGGCCCGGCGGGCAGTGCGCGCGGCCGTCGGCACCCGCTGACGGGGACGGCACTCGCCGAAGGGGACACAGGTCCGTGGCGCGCCCACCGCGAGGGGGCGCCGGCACGGACCTGTGTCATGCCCGCTCCGCGCGCACCCCGCCCGTCCGGCACGCCCGCGCGTCCCCGCACGCCCCGCACGTCCGGCACGCCTCGCGCGTCCCCGGACGCCCCGCACGCCCCGCACGCCCCCGGACGCCCCGCACGCCCAAGTCCCGCACACCCAAGTCCTCCTCGCGTCCCTCACGCCCGTGTCCCGCCCATGTCCCGCCCGTCCCACGGCCGTCGCTCCACGGGATCCCCTCATCCGTCCGGGCCGCGGCCATTGGTGTACTCCACTGACGCCCCGCAGGCCCCGGGGTCGCCGCCACGAAACTCCACCGAACCCCGCTTGACATGGGAAATCGCCTCCGTGCGCGCATGATTGACGGGTCGTCGGCCAGCCGGTACCACTGATCCACGCCGGCCCCGCACGCACCGCCCCGCCCGAGCGCCCCAGGAGGCTGCTTTGCAGGAATCCCCCACCGGCCCCACCCGCACACCGGGCCGCAGACGCGCGCGCAGGACCACCGGCGCCCTCGCCTGCGCGGCACTGGTGCTGCCGCTGCTGGGCGCCGCCCCACCCGCCGGCCCGGCCGCGTCCGCCGCCGCGCAGGACACCGGCCGGCTGCAGCGGGCGTTCACCCGCGCCGCCGCCGAGTACCACGTACCCGTCAGCGTGCTGCTCGGCGTGTCCTATCTGCAGTCCCGCTGGGACGGCCACGCCGGCGCCCCGAGTGTGACGGGCGGCTACGGCCCCATGCATCTGACGGACGCGCGCACCGCGCTCGCCCGTGCCCCGCACCACAGCGCCGACTCCGAGGACCCGCGCGGCGACACCGCCCGCGCCGCCCTCCACCCCGACGTGGCCGTACCGGCCCCGTCCGCCCTGCCCGACCGGCTCAGGACGCTGCCCCGGGCGGCCGCGCTGACCGGCATCCCCGCCGAGCGGCTGCGCACCGATCCGGCCGCGAACGTCGCGGGCGGGGCCGCGCTGCTGGCCGCCGCGCAGCACAAGCTCGGCGAGCGGCTCAGCGCGGACCCGGCCGACTGGTACGGGGCCGTCGCCCGGTTCTCCGGCGCGGACGACACCGCGACGGCGGCGGCCTACGCCAACGACGTGTACGAGGTGATCCGCTCCGGACAGCGCCGCACCACGGACGCCGGGCAGCGGATCGTACTGGCCGCCCGGCCCGCTGTCGCCCCCCGCACCGCGCAGCTCGCCCGCACCGGCCTGCGGCACGTCTCCGCGGACGGCACGGAGTGCCCGGCCACGGTGTCCTGCGAGTGGATCCCGGCTCCGTACGAGGAGTTCGGCGGGGACGACTACGGCAACCACGACCTGGGCGACCGGCCGAAGTCGCAGAGCATCCGGTTCATCGTCATCCACGACACCGAGGGCCGCTGGGACGGCGTGATCAACCTGGTCCAGGACCCCACCTATGTGTCCTGGAACTACACCCTGCGCTCCACCGACGGGCACATCGCCCAGCACGTGAAGGCCAAGGACGTGGCCTGGCACGCCGGGAACTGGTACGTCAACGCCAAGTCGATCGGCCTGGAGCACGAGGGCTTCCTCGCCGCGCCGGACTCCTGGTACACGGAGGCGATGTACCGCTCCTCGGCACGGCTGGTGCAGTACCTCGCCGCGAAGTACGCCATTCCGCTGGACCGCCAGCACATCCTCGGCCACGACACCGTGCCGGGCCCGACCACGGGCACCATCCCCGGCATGCACACCGACCCGGGGCCCTACTGGGACTGGCGGCACTACTTCCAGCTGCTGGGCAGCCCCATCGAGCCCACGGCCGGCAAGAACGGCGGACTGGTCACGATCCGCCCGGACTACACGGCCAACCGGCCGGAGTACACCGGCTGCGAAACCTCCGGCGTGCCCTGCCCGGACCACGGCTCCAGCGAGGTGCGGCTGTACTCGGCGCCCGACACCTCCGCGCCGCTGATCAAGGACATCGGCCTCAGGCCGAACGGCGCCGACTCCACCGTCGACGTCAACGACGTGGGCTCCCGGGTGGAGACCGGGCAGCAGTACGCCGTGGCCGAGCGGCGGGGCGACTGGACGGCGATCTGGTACCTGGGCCAGAAGGCGTGGTTCCACGACCCGGCGAAGCAGCCGGCGGCGGTGGACGCGGCCGGGCTGGTGATCACGCCGAAGGCCGGGCTGGACAGTGTGCCGGTGTACGGGCGCGCGTACCCGGAGAAGGAGGCGTATCCGGCGGGCGTGCCGGTCCAGGCGGTGTCACCGCTGCCGTACAAGCTGCTCGCCGGGCAGCGGTACGTGGTCGGTGACGTGCTGCCGGGCGAGTACTACTACGCGGTCACCTTCACCCCGGACTCGCACCGGGTGGTGGTCGGCAAGGACCGGTACTACGAGATCCAGTTCGGGCACCGGGTGGCGTTCGTGCGGGCCGCGGACGTACAGGTGCGGCCGTCGGCCCCGTAGGGTCCGGGCGGCGACGGCACCAAGGGCCGGTCCGAGCGGGCCGGCCCTTCGTGCGCTGCCGTCGGCCGGCGGGCCGGGCGCGCGGCTCGTGGGCCCGGCGCGCACGCCGGTGGGCCGGCGCGCGGGGCCCGACCCGCGGTCAGCCCTGCTGGAACAGCTCGGCGGGCAGCGGCTTGAGCAGGGCGTACAGGTCGTCGGTGATCGGGCGGTCCCAGGCGGCGATGGTGACCAGCACGCCGTCGCTGCGGTCGAACTGCACACAGGAGATCCGGCCCTCGGAGAGCTTCAGCCGGCGCACGATCAGCAGGTTGTCGCCCTGGAGCACCGGCATGTCCTCGGTGCCGACGACGGTGACCTCCTCGTCGTTCTCCAGGGCCAGCAGCAGCTGGGCCACCTCGAAGGGCACCTCGCCCTCGGCGACGTCGCGGGCCGGTGACCCCTCGGGCAGATTGCCGATGATCATCGCGGTGCCCCGGCCGCCGAACAGGTCGTAGCGCAGGAAGACGCCCTGGCAGGTGCCGTCGGGCGCGGGCAGCAGCCCGGCGCCGAGGTTCCCGGGCCAGTCGCCCGGGTCCATGGCCAGTACGTCGAAGTCGGGCCCGGCGGGCGTGGCGCTGCGGCGACGGAGGAACGACATGCCGCCATGGTACGTGCCCCGGGCGCCCCCGCACCGCCCGGGCGCCCGCCGCCCGGCGGCCGTCACCGGGACCACCCCCGTCCGGCGGCCGTCACCCGGGGCCGCCCCGTCCGGGGCCGTCACCCGGGCACCCCGCCCCGGCCCCGCCCGGTCCCGGGGTCAGTCCTCCGGCGGGGACGGCGGGACCACCGCGATGGGGCACGCCGCGTGCAGCAGGACGGCCTGGGTGACCGAGCCCATCATGCGGGCCGGGGCGAGCAGACGCCGCCGGTGGCGTCCGACCACCACCAGGTCGGCGTCGCGGGAGGCGGCGACCAGATGACCGGCCGCGTCACCGGGTGCCACGTACGCCTCGGTGCGCACCTCGGGGTGCCGGTCGCGGTGCGGGCCGAGGAAGCCCTCGACGAGGGTCCGGGTGTCGTTCTCCACTGCCTGCTGGTCGTAGACCGGCGGTGCGAACTCGCCGGGCGCCACCCAGGTCCGGGCGGGCCAGGGGTAGGCGGCGACCACCTGGAGCCGGGCGTCGCGCAGGGCGGCCTCGGTGAAGGCGAAGGCGAGCGTGGCCTCGTCGGGGCTGTCGGTCTGCAGGCCGACGACCACCCGGGGCCCCGGGCCGGCCGGCATCTCGCCGTGCACCTCGCGGCCGGGCCGCGGTACGACGACCACCGGGCACTCGGCGTCACGGGCGACGGCGAGTCCGTTGGAGCCGAGCAGCAGGCTGGCGAAGCCGCCGCGCCCGCGCGAGCCCAGCACCAGCAGCCGGGCGGTGGCGCCCAGCTCGGGCAGCAGCGCTCCGGGAAGCCCGTCGAGGCCCACGTACTCCACCTCGGTGGTGCCGGCGCGCCCCTTGAGATGGGTGCGCGCCTGGTCCAGCACCTCGTCGTCGTCCCCGGCGGGCGGTCCGGCGACCAGGACGTCGGGCTGCGCCCAGGCCGCGTACTGCCGCACATGGACCACGCGCAGGGCGGCCCCGCGGCGCTCCGCGGCGTCGAGCGCCCAGTCCAGGGCGCGCAGGCTGTCGTCGGACCCGTCGACCGCGGCGACGACCGGTGGGGTGCTCATGGGTTCCTCACCTCCGGATGGCGACCTTGCCCCCGCCGGGCCAGCGTGTCGCAGGTCCCGGCCCGGACGGGGCCTTCCTGGTCGCGTGTCCGCAAAAGGGCGGGGAACACCCCCGGATCGGCGTCCGCTCAGGTGAGGTCGAACTCGCCCTCCCGGGCGTTGGACACGAACGCGCCCCACTCCGCGGGGGTGAAGATCAGGGAGGGGCTTTCCGGGCGGCCGCTGTTGCGCATCGCGATGAATCCCTCGACAAAGGCGATCTGGACATCCCCCAGGCCACGGCTGCTGGACTGCCAGTCGGCGTTGCTGAGGTCCAGCTCCGGCTTGTCCCATCCCGCGAGCGGGTGCTGCTGGACAGTGCTCTCGGCCACGTCCGTGCTCCTCCCGAATCGTCGTCCGCGAGGTCAGCCTAGCGATCGTGTCCGGGCACCAACAGGCCGCGCGAGGGGGACCTTTCGGATGCCGCACCGCCCGTGCCCCACCCGCCGCGCGGAGACGGGCGCGGGTCCCGCGCGGGTCCGGCGCGGGTCCGGCGCGGGTCCGGCGCGGGTCCGGCGCGGGTCCGGCGCGGGTCCGGCGCGGGTCCGGCGCCGGGACGCCCCACGGTCCTTCGCCACCCGCCGCTCCACGGTCCGGACGCGCCCGGTGAACGCACATGCCCGTGCCCGCGCGGGGGCCGGCCGGCCGAGCCGGTCGAGCCCGGCAGAGAAGCGGGCCCCGCCCCCGCGCGGGGCGGCCGTGCCGGACGGGCGTTCGCCGGGGGGCGGGCGTTCACCGCGCCGGGGACGGGGCGGCCCGGCGCGGAAGGCCGTCACGCGCCACGGGAAGGCGGGCGAGGCGGGTCCCGCCGGGCACGGTGCAGACCGGCACGCGCTATGGACCGGCCGCCGGGACGCCGGCCACCCATGGTTCGCGCACGGCCGACCGGAACCGCCTCACCGCCGGCCGCGACGCGCGGCCCGGTGTCCGCCCGCAAACCACCGCGGCCCGCGCGGAGCCCTCCCCGCCCGGGCGCGGTGCCTCGTCGCCCGGGCGCGGTCCCTCGTCGCCCGGGCGCGATCCCCCGGCGTCCGGCCGGAGCGCCGTCACCGGCCGGGGCGGCAGCTCACCGCCAGAGGGTGCCCCACCTCCGGGCTCGGTTCCACGCCGGCCGGGGACCCGGGCCCCGCGTGGGCCTCTGGGGTGGCGGCGGTCGGCGGGCGGCGGCCCGCCGTCGCTGTTCGTGGAGGGGTGGGGTGCGGGACGCGCCGTGGGAACGGCGGTTGAGGACGTCTGCCCGCCGGGGCGGCTACCCGCCGAAGCGGTCCCGCAGTTCGCGTTTGAGGATCTTTCCGCTGGCGTTGCGCGGCAGTTCGTCCACGAACAGGATCCGCTTCGGCGCCTTGAAGTGGGCGAGCCTGTCGCGGACGTGGGCGAGGAGGGCGTCCTCCGTGACCTCGCCGCGCGGCACGACGAACGCGGTGACCGCCTCGATCCACCGCTCGTCGGGCAGCCCCACCACGGCCGCCTCGGCCACCTCCGGGTGGGTGTAGAGGGCGTCCTCGACCTGCCGCGAGGCCACCAGCACGCCACCGGAGTTGATGACGTCCTTCACGCGGTCGACCACCGTGTAGTAGCCCTGCGCGTCGCGCACCGCGAGGTCGCCGGAGCGGAACCAGCCGTCGCGGAACGCCTCGGCGGTCTCCTCCGGCTTGTCCCAGTAGCCCTCGCACAACTGCGGGGAGCGGTAGACGATTTCCCCGGGTGTGCCGTCGGGGACGTCCTTGCCGTCCTCGTCGGCCACCCGGGCGTCCACGAAGAGCACCGGGCGCCCGCAGGAGTCCATCCGCCCCTTGTGCTCGTCGGGCCCGAGGACCATGGCCAGGGGTCCGATCTCGCTCTGGCCGAAGCAGTTGTAGAAGTCCAGTCGGGGCAGGCGTGCGCGCAGCCGTTCCAGGACCGGCACCGGCATGACCGACGCGCCGTAGTACGCCTTGCGCAGCCCGCCGAGGTCACGGGTGTCGAAGTCGGGGCGGTTGGCCAGGGCGATCCACACCGTGGGCGGGGCGAACAGGCTGTCGGCCCGCCCGGCCTCCACCAGGTCCAGGATGCGGTCGCCGTCGGGCGCGTCGAGGACCGTGTTCGTCGCGCCCACCGCGAGGTAGGGCAGCAGGAACACGTGCATCTGCGCCGAGTGGTACAGCGGCAGCGAGTGCACGGGGCGGTCCCCGGCGCTCAGGTCGAGCGCGGTGATCGCGCTCAGGTACTCGTGGACCAGCGCCCGGTGGGTCATCATGGCGCCCTTGGGCAGGGCGGTGGTGCCGGAGGTGTAGAGCAGTTGCACCAGGTCCTCGGCGCGCGGCTCGGGTCCGTCGTACGGCGCGGTCCCCGGCAGCCGGGCGAGCAGCGAGCCGTCCGCGTCGCGCAGCGGCAGGGACCGTACGCCGCCGGGGAGCCGGCCGGCCAGGTCGGGGTCGGCGAGGACGAGCGCGCTGCCGGACTGGCCGACGATGTAGGCCAGGTCGTCGCCGGTGAGGTTCTGGTTGACCGGCACGTGCACCAGGCCGGCCCGGGCGCAGGCGAGGAACGCGATCAGATAGGCGTCCGAGTTGTGCCCGTAGGCGCCGACCCGGTCGCCGGGGGCGAGCCCCTCCCCGAGCAGCACGGCCGCGGCCCGGGAGACCGCGTCGTCGAGTTCGGCGTACGTCCAGGATCGCTCCCCGTACTCCACGGCCACCCGTGCCGGTGTGCGCCGGGCGCTGCGGCGCAGCACCCCGTCGACCGTGCTCCCGTGTCCATGCGTCATACCACGTGATCCTCGGCCCGCGAGGTGATGAGGTCAAGCGTCCGGCAGTCGTACGGGGCCGGGGGCACTGCGTCCGAAGCCTCCTGACGTACCGTCGGATCACTTCTGATCACTTTCGATCATTCAACTGCTCACGAATAAGAGAACAGGTGCGAGAACTGAAATCGACTGACATCTTTTCGGCCTCCCTTTTTCACTTTCCTTTCCCTGGCGCAACCGCGACGATAAAACATCACGAATTACGGGTCCCGTCAGCTCAGCGGGGGATAATGTGAATCCGCAACCGGACTGGGGATTCCGGGTCTGCGATCAGTCATGGCCGCCTTCTGTCACGGGCCCCTCCATGCCTGATGCACGTGCGACAGCGGTCGTCCGCCCTTTCACCTCGGGGCGGGAGACCGTATCGGGGGGTGGGGAGCAGTGCAGTCGGACAACGGGGTCGGCCCCCGGGCGGCGGCCGGTCTGCGGGCCGCACTCCGCGTCGCGGACCTGCTGGCCGGCGGGCCCGTCACACGCGGCGCGGAGGAGGACGGCGCAGCCGGCGCCCGTCCCGAGCCGCCCGACCGGCACGGGGCGGCACGGCTGCTGTCCCCCAACGGCTCGGCGCCCGAGCCCGCGGCCTGGCACGCGGCCTGGGCCGACGTGCTCGCCGAGGAGAGCGCCCGGCGGGGCAGGGCGGGTCTCGGCTGGGTGCTCACCCGCCTCGCCTCCGGCGCGTTCCCGGCCGTGGACGTCCTGGAGATCGGGTGCGAACGGCTGCGTCTGAGCCGCCTGGCGTGCGCACCGGACGGGACCGGTCCGCGGACGGTACGGCTCGCCGAGTCCTCGTGGACCGAACTGGCGCCCGCCGCCGCGGCGCTGCCGCGGGAGCGGTCGGGGCGGCTGCTGCTGCTCGCGGGCGCCGGTCACGACACCACGGCCGGGAGCGGCACCGGGAACGGCACCTCGAACAGCGCCGCGCACGCCGCCGCGAACGGCACCGGAACCGGAACAGCGCCGCACGCCGCGCTGCACACCGCCCTGTGCGCCGGTCTGGGCGCCTTCCTCCGGACGGCGTACCGCGACGAGACGGTGCCGCTCGTGCTCGCCGTGCGGGCCGCGGGCTGGCGGCCGCTGGAGCGGGCGGCCGAGGCGGTGCGGGCGGGAGCCGGGGCGCTGCTGTGCCTGCGGCTGCCCGCGCACTGGCCGATGGCGCCGGACGACCTGACCGCCGAACTGCCGCTGCACACCACGGTATGGCTCGCCGCCGCGCAGGTGGACGGCGGTTCGGGGACGGTGGGCCTGGTGCGCCGGCCGCTGTTCCCCGCCGGTACCCGCGCCGGCGGCCGCGCGGCGGCCGGTCCGGTCGTCCACGTCCCGGTCGGCGCTCCGCCGCCGGGCGCCACCACCGGCGAGAGCGTCGCCGCCGTCGTCTGCGCGGGGCCCGAGGAGCCGGCCGCCCGCTGGCGCCCGCTGCGCCTGGACCGGCTCGCACTGCCGCCCGGCTCCCGCACCACACTGCGCTACTCCCTGCACACCGGCCACCGGGTGGAGCTGCGCTGCGAGGGCCACCACGAGACCGAGTCCGCCGCATGGCCCGCGCTGGCCGCCGGCACGGCCCGGCGGCTCGCCCGGCCCCGCCCGGTCGACCTGCTGGTCGCGGTGGAGATCGCCGGACCGCGGGGCGACGGCGGCACCGCGGTCGAGGAGCGCATGCAGGAGGCCGTGGACGTCGTCGCCGCCGTGCGGGAGGCGGTCGGCGACGAGGACGTCCTGCGGGTGGGGCTGATCGGTTACCGCGACCACGACCCGCTGCACCGGCCGCACGACCACGACCCGGTCGTGCACCGGGTGGGCCTGTGCCCGGCCGGGGACGCGGCCCGGGTGCTGGCCTCCTGGCGGCCCCACCCGCTGCGGCACGACTTCGCCACGGGCCTCGAGCACGTTCCCGTCGAGCTGTCCGCCTGGCGCCCTCTGTGGCGGGCCGACAGCCACCGGGTGCTGCTGACCGTCGGCTCCCGCCCGCCGTACCCGCACGTCCGTCCGCCCCGGGTGCTGCGGCGCGGGGCTCCGGTGCGCATCTGCCCCGACCGGCTGGACTGGCAGGCCGGACTGGAGGCGGCGCGCCACCACGAGGACATCGCCTGCGTGGCGGTCGTGGACGAGCCGGCCTGGATGGACGAACTGCAGGGCGAGCCGCATCTGGCGCGCTGGGCCGACCACGCCTGGGACACCTTCGGCGCCGAGGGGCGGTTCAGCGCGGGCCACGACCCCTGGCTGATCGCCTCCGCCGTCGCCGCGCCGGCCCTGTGCCCGCCGCACGGCGGCGCGCCGATCCGGCTGGTCGTCGCCGACGGCGCCGCCGGGGACTGGCAGCACGCCGTGGCCGGCTGAGGCGGCCTTCCGGCACCCCCGGTGCGCGCGCCCGGCGCGGACCGGACCACCCATCGCGCGGCGGACGACGTCCGCCGCGCCCGTCCAGGGGGAGCACAACCATGGTCGACGACGACACCCGGCCGGAGCCCGGCAGCGACGACGGGCCGGACCGGAAGAAGAAGGACCGGGAGGTGGAGGGGCCCTTCGCCGTCTGGGACCGGTCCACCCTCGTCGGCGGCCGGGCCGCCCTCTCCCCGCCGCCCGCCGCCCCGGCCGAGGCGGCGGAGACGGCCGGCTCCGCACCACCCGCGTCCACCTCCGCACCGCCCGCGCCCGCCTCCGCACCGCCCGCCTCCGCGCGCCCCGCGCCGCGGCAGGGCGGCACCAGGGAGCGGGTGCGGCCGCCCGCCGCGCCCCGGCCCCGGTCCGCGCCCGAGGCGGACGAACTGCCCAGCGTCTTCCTGGAGAAGGCCGAGGAGCCGGAGCCGCCCGCGCCCGCCCCCAAGCCGGTCAAGGGCCGCCGCAAGGCGGCCACGGAACAGCGGGACGCCCGGCCGGCGGCCGGTCCGGAGCCGGAGGGCCGGCCCGCCGTGCCCGAGTCCACCGTCACCCTCTGGGGCGGCATGGAGAGCGGCAAGTCCACGCTGCTGGCCGCGCTGTCCCGGGCCCGCCAGGACCCGGTGTACGGCAAGTGGAACATCTGGCCCGAGGACCACGTCTCACGGAAGTTCCTCGGCGAACTGGGCCACATCCTCTACCGCGAACGCAGGTTTCCCCCCTCGACCCTCACCGAGCAGCGGCCCGTGCGCTTCACCCTGGCCGGGGACCTCAGCGAAACGCGGTTCGCCCGCGGCGGGCGCAGATGGTGGCGGCGCGGCACCCCGCCCGAGCCCGAGCCGACCGAGTTCAAGGTCACCGTCCGGGACATGCCCGGCGAGGTGTTCGACCCGCACTCGGAGACCGGCGCCCAGCACGAGGCCAGGCTCATCAAGGACCTGGCCGACTCGCGGGCCATGGTCTACGTCGTCGACCCGGTGCGCGAGTGGCAGGTCAACGGCGGCGACCGGGCCGGCACCGCGGACGCCCGGCAGAACGCGGACTTCTTCACCGAGATCCTCGCCGGAGTGCTCACCGAGACCAACATGCAGGGCGTGCGCCGCGGCAACCTCCTGCCGCACCGGATCGCCGTGTGCCTGGCCAAGTTCGACGACGACCGGGTCTTCCGCTTCGCCTGCGCCCAGGGCAACGTACGGCTCAACCCGCGCACCGGCCAGCCCGAGGTGATGGACGCCAAGCGGCTGTTCGACGGGCTGTGCGAGACCTTCCCGCACGGCAGCCTGCGGGAGATCCAGCAGCAGATCGAGTCCTTCTTCGCCCCCGAGAACGTCGGGTACTTCGTGTGCTCCGCCATCGGCTTCTGGGTGGACCCCGAGCGGGGCTTCGACTTCGAGAACCCGTACCTGGTGAACCAGGTCGAGAACGACGTCCAGTTCGTCGCGCCGCCCCAGCCCATCAACATCCTCGAACCCTTCCTGTTCCTGCGGGGCTTCGGCCCGACGCAGTCCTGATCCGGCCTCGCACACCCGTCGCGAAGAGAGGAAACGCCATGGAACCGGGGCTGATCGCCGACTGGGCCGTGTGGGGCAAGAAGCCCCACACCAACGGCGGCTACCAGGTTCTCGCCGCCCATCCGCCCGACCGCAGCGCCGACTTCAACAGCGCCATCCACCACTGGTCCCCGGGCACGCCGGCACACGGCGACCAGTTGCCGTGGATCACCATCGGCTGCACCGCCCGGCCGGACGGGACCCGCACGATCGGCGTCTTCCTCCTGGACACCACGGACGCCGTCGACCACGCCAACCGCCCGATCCGCCGCATCACCCATCTCGCCTTCCCCTACGAGGAGGTCCACGCGGCCGGACTGGGCTGGTGCGCCCTGGCCGGCGCCGCCCTGGACGCCGCGCCGCGGCTGACCGGGCCCGAGGCCGGACCCGCCGTACTGCCGTTCTCGGCCGGCGACCGGCTGCTCACCCGGATCGGGCACCTGGTCACCCCCCGGGTGTCCGAGGGCCCCCTGTGGCTGGCGGCCGCCGCGGCCCATCTGCTGGACGGCACCCTGGTGGTGACCGGCGCCCGCGGCTGGGAACCGCTGGACCTGCTGCTCGTCCTCGACACCGTGGCCGCCCTGCTGCCCTTCGGGATGCGCAGCACCCTGTCCGCCGCCACCTGCACCAGCTCCGGCTCCGAGGTGCCGATGCGGCTGTACTGGGGAACGGCCGCCGACGCCCCCGGCCAGGCCTGTCTGGCCTGGGGTCACAAGGAGCCGGACCTCGGCGCGCTGTCCGGGCCGGCGCGCTCCTACCGCGACCTGCTCATCCGCAGCTGGACCGAGCACGGGGGCGAGCGGGTGCTGCGGCATCTGGCCGACGCCCGGGAGCCGCTGGACATCGCCGGCCCCGACGCGCACGCCCGCGCGCGGGAGGTGCTGGCCGCGCTCAACCCCGCCCTCGCGATCGCCCAGGAGGTCCGCGAGGGCCGCGAGGTGCCCAGCGAGCGGGTCGACCTGGCGCTCAGCCACCCCGGGATCGACGACGAGTCGGTCGTCGTGCTCACCACCCGGAAACTGGCCGACCCCTCCCCCGACCTGACCGTCCTCGCCGCGCACATCGCCAAGCCCCACGTCTCCGGGCAGTACCGCGACAAGCTGATCCGCGATCTGCTCGACCACGACACCGGCGTCGCCCGGAGCAACTTCGAGAGCATGCGCGCCGCCCTGCCCCGCACCAGGGACGGCCTGCACGCGCTGGACGGGGCCCTCGCCTACGTCATCGAGCAGGTCCGGCAGACCTGCCCGGAGGACACCCCCGATCCGGTGGCCGAGCAACTCCTGCCGTTGGTGGACCCGTTCACCGTGGGCACCATGAGCCTCACGCAGTCCCTGCTGCGTACCGTCCCGGGTCTCGCCGGGCGTCTGGTGCGGGCGCTGTACGAGACGGCGGACCCGGCCGGCCGGCTGCGCGCCTGGCTCGAGTGGCTGTGCGACGGACCGGATCCGCGGATCGCCGGCCACCCCGAACTGCCGCTGCTGCTCTCCCTGTTGCACTCCGGGGCGTGCCCGCCCGGCGCCCACCGCAAGTGGGCGGCCGGCCACCCCGAGGCCGCGGCACGGCTGCTGGAGGCGGCGGTCGTCTGCGGGCACGCCGACGACCTGCTGCAGTCGGAGTTCTTCCACGGGCTCGCGGCCGGTGCCGTGCGCACCGCGCCGGCCGCGGCCGGACCGGCGGGAACACCGCTCGCACAGGCGCTGACGCGGCGGCCCGCCGCGCTGCGCCCGGAGACCGCCGCGCGCTGGGACGTGCTGCGGATCCTGGGCGGGCTGCCGCCCTCGGCCTTCGCCGCCGGGGTCGCGGCCGCGCCGGCGCCGGGCGCGCGCGGCCCGTCCGGCCGGGTGGACACCTACGCCGCCACCCTCCAGGCGGAACTCGATCCGCGTCCCCTGCGCCAGCACGCCGCCCTGGTCGTCCAGCACCTGCTGGAGGACGTCCTCGCGGTGGACCCGGACAGCGGCGAGGGCCCGGGCCCGGCCGCCCGCGAGCTGACCCTGCGCGTCCTCGACTGGCCCGGCCCGTACGCGCAGACCGTGCTCGACGCGGTGGAGCGCCTGGCCACCGAGGTGCCGTACTGGCAGGAGACGCCCGAGGACCAGGAGTGGCTGCAGCGGATCGCCGCCCGGCTGCCGCGGCTGCGCTCGGCCCTCGCGCTGCGCGAGGTGCACCGGGTCGCCCTGCGGCTCGAGGGCACCCGCGAGGACTGCGAGACCCTCGCCGCGCAGGCCCGCGCGGCCCGGCTGGCCGGCGCGGAGAACGAGGGCATCTGCGCGGCCGTGGAGGCCTGGGCGGTGCGCGGCCGGGTCGGCGAACGGGTCCTGTGGTTCCTCAACGCCTACCAGAGGCAGTGGGCGCCCCACGGCGACGACCGCGCCATGGAGGAGCGCGAGCACCTGGAGCGCGCCCTCGCCCGCGGCGGCCGCGACCGGCCGGTGCTGCGGCACTACTGCGAACACGCGATCCGCCATCTGATGGGGCTGAAGTCCGACGGCGCCCGGGAGATCCACCGGCTCCAGCGCGAGCAGTACCTGTTCGACCGAGAGATCGACCGGCTCCGCAGGCTCGACGCCTCGGCCGGCCGGACCCGTTTCTGAACCACGCACGACACAGGGGGACACCACCTCATGCTCACCATCCGGGCGACGGCCCGCCGTGCCCTGCTGCTCGCCGCAGCCGCCCTGCTCACCGTGGGCGGCACGGCTCCCGCCACGGCCGCGGACGCCCCCGTGCCCCGCGACGACATCTACCGCTCGCTGAAGGTCGACGACGTTCCGGCGGCGTACGTCGTGCTGGTCGACGTGTCCAGCTCCATGCAGGACAAGGGACCCGACGGCGTACCGCTCTACACCACGGTCAAGCGCCGCCTGGCCGGCTTCCTGCGCTCGCTCACCCCCGCCGACCAGGTGTCCGTGGTCACCTTCGGCCGGGCGACCAGCGTCGTCCACCCGATGTCCCCGGCGAACCGGACGGACGGCCTGTTCGACCGTGAACTCCCCGCCACCGCACAGGAGTCGGCCAGCGACCACGGCGCCGCCCTGGACGCCGCCGCCGACCAGCTCGAGGGCAGCAGGGCACCGGTCGGGGCGGTGCTGATGCTCACCGACGGCGCCGTCAACGCGCCGGGCAGCCCGTATGCCCGGCTGGGCAGCCCGGCCTGGCAGCGGCTGCACGACCGCTACGGCGCGCTGGGCGCGGACCGCAAGATCATGGGCTACGGCCTTCCGCTCGCCCAGGGCACCGGGGTCTCCGACGTCCTCGGCAGCGCCTTCGGTGCCCCGCGCATCCTGCCGGTCGACCCGACGGCCCTCGGCTCCCAGCTCAGCGCCGCCAAGGACCAGGTCCGCACCCAGAAGGCGGTGAGCCTGCTGCGCGCCGACCAGGGCGGCACGGTCGCCGTGTCGGTCGCGGGCGAGGGAGTGCGCCGGGGCGGCTCCGGCCGCGTCACCGTGGCGGCCGGGAGCCGCACCGGCGAGCGCACCCGGTCGCTGGAGGTCACCCTGGTGTCGAAGACCCGGCACCTGCCGCTGGACGTCCGGCTGACGGGCACCGGCGACGCCCGGCTGACCGCGCCCGGCCGGCCCGTCGCCCTCCGTCCCGGCGAACGCCGGACGGTGCGGGTGACCCTGACCTGGCGTCAGGACCCGCGGTTCGGCCTGTTCCCCGGCTCGCGCGACTACGCGACGACGGCCTCGCTGAGCGCCCGGGTCTCCTCGCCCTGGACGTCCACGATCCGCGGCTCGCTCGGGGAGGGCGGGTTCACCGCCGGGACGCCCGTCGTCACGGAACTGGACGTGCGGGGCACCGTGCCCGGCCGGACGCCGGGCTGGCTCTACCCGCTGGTCCTGCTCGTCCTGCTGCTGGGCTCCGCGGCCGCCTGGCGTGCCTACAAGCGGCGCCATCCGCAGCTCTCCGGCGTCCTCGTCGTCACCGACCTGCGCACCGGACACCGGCAGACGATCCCGCTGCGGGGCCGGGAGGCCGACCAGGAGACGGACGCCGGGCAGGTGCGCGCCCGCATCACCGTGCGCGGCCGGCAGGAGGGCGGCCGGCTCGTGCTCGTCCTCGGGTGCGAGCGCGAGGCGCAGCGCCCCGGCGGGGAGCGGCTGAGCGACACCGGGACCTGTGAGCTCGGCAAGTCGACGGTGCTGTGCGGCATCGGCTTCTCGCACGAGACGACGAGCGAGGCGGCCGTGCTGCGGTGACGCGCCCGGCAGAAAGGACGTCGAGATGGTGATGCCACTGGACCCGGACCGCGATCCGGCCGAGGCGGCGGGATTCCGGCTGGTGGGGCGGCTGGGCACGGGCGGGTTCGGCGCGGTGTACCTCGGCCGGCGCCGGGGTGGGGGGCACGGCCACGGCCCGGACACGCTGGCGGCCGTGAAGGTCCTCAAGAGCGAGTTCACCGAGGACGACGATCACATGCAGCGCTTCGTCCAGGAGAGCAAGGCGCTGGAACGGTGCCGGGGCGCGCGCATCCCCGAACTGCTCGCGCTGGACTTCGCGCCGGACCGGCGGCCCGCCCTGGCGAGCCGTTTCATCCCCGGTCTGTCGCTGGACCGCGTCGTGGAGGCGCACGGCGGCCCGCTGCCCCCCGACACGGTGCGCACGGTGGCCGCGGAGCTCGCCGACACCCTGGCCACCGCGCACGACAAGGGACTGCTGCACCGGGACCTGCACCCGGGGAACGTGCTGCTCACCCAGGACGGGCCGTGGGTCATCGACTTCGGGCTGACCCGGATCCGCGGCCAGCAGGTCACCGTCGCCCTGGACACCGTCATCGGCCACCCGCACTTCTGCGCGCCCGAACAGGTCCAGGGGCTGGCGAGGACGGGCCACGCGACGGACGTCTTCGGCATCGGCGGCATCGTCCTGTACGCCCTGACCGGTCATCCGCCGTACACCGCGGAGAGCAACGCCCGGGCCATGCTGGTGCGCCGGGTCACCGGCGTCGCGCCCGACCTGTCCGGACTGCCGGACGACGCCACCGGCCGGCTGGTCCGCGCCTGTCTGGCGCAGGAACCGGCCGACCGGCCGCGGCTGGAGGAGGTCGCGGAGGGCCTGGGCCGGCCCGGCGCGCTGCGGCTGCCCGGCGACGTCGCCCGCACCCTGGCCGCCCACCGGGCGCGGCTGCGGGACTTCCTGTCCGGGGCGGGCGACTCGGCCGACCTGACGGTGCCGTTCCGGCCGGGCCGGCGCAGCTGGAGCACCGCGGTCGGGGAGTGGCCGCACAGTGTGGTGGCCACCGGGGAGGGCGGCGTGGTCACCGCCGACCGCGGCGGTACGGTCCGGTGGCTGGACGGGGACTCGGGCGAGGAGACGGCCCGTCTGACCGGCTTCACGGCCCCGGTGCGGCTGTGCGCCGACGGGGACGTGCTGCTGGTGTGCGACTCCGGTGACCGGCTGGAGTCCTGGTCCACCCGCGAGCACCGCATGTGGTGGGCGGCTCCCCCGGGCAGTTTCCGCGGGGCCCGGGTACTGCTGCGCGGGCGGAGCGTGTTCCTCGGCGACGCGAGCGGCCTGCTGCACCACTTCGACGCGGTCACGCACCGGCCGTGGTGGAGCGCCGGTGCGCCGGCCGACGTCACGGGCGCCCCGGCCGTGCCCGTGGCGGCCGGGGCCCGGCAGGTGTACCTGTCGGCCGGGCGGGGGCTGGAGGTCCTCGCCGTCGACGACGAGGACGGGGCGCCGTCCTGGAAGGCGCCCGTCCGGCTGCCGGCGCCGGTGCTCGCGCCGCCGCTGCCGCTCGAGGAGCACCTGGTGGTCGCGGACGGCGAGGGCACGCTGAGGTGCCTGGCCGCCTCCGACGGCTCCACGGTGTGGGAGGCGCGGCTCGGCGCGCCCGTGGTGGCCCCGCCGGTGCGGGTGCTCGACACGGTGGTCACCGGGGACGCGGCGGGCACCGTGCACTGCCACGGCGCGGCGGACGGCCGGCCGCGGTGGCGGGTGCGGCACGGCAGGGGGGAGGAGATCTTCGCGCTGTGCACCGACGGCGCGGCGGTGTACGCGGGCGGCTGGGGCGGCCGGCTGCATCTGCTGGACGCGGCGGACGGGGCCTCGCTGCAGAGCTTCGACCTGGGCGGCCAGATCCTGGCGGCGGTGTGCGGGCCCGGCGGCGGCAGTGTGCACGCCGCCTCCTCGGCGGGAACCCTGCACGCGCTGCCCCGCGCGGCGGCGCCGGGCGCGAGTGCGGGCCCGTCGCCCGGAGGGGGCGGCGGGCCCGGTGGCGGGACGGGGGCCGTCACTCGTTGAAGACGGCCTTCTGCACCTCGTTCGGGCCGTCGAAGTGGTCCTGCTTCAGTCCGTCCAGGCGGCTGACGATCTTGTCGTTGGCCTTGTTCTGCCGGGCACGCTCGACCAGGTGCTGTTTGTCGGTCGGGTAGTCCATGCCCCTGAGGGCCTTCTGCAGGTCGATCGGGCTGAGGTCGGCCATGGGAGCCTCCCGGGGGGTGGGGGGTCCGGCCGTCCGGCGGGGCGGCCGGTTCCTGCTGGTGGATACCTTCGCTCTGTCGGAGTGCCCCCCGGCGGCCGGGACATTCGGCGTGGCGGCCGCGCGCTCAGCCGCTTCGCCCCTCGAGCACGGCCATGGCCGCGTTGTGCCCCGGCACCCCGCTGACCCCGCCGCCGCGCACGGCGCCCGCGCCGCACAGCAGCACGTTGGTGTGGGAGGTCTCCACGCCCCAGCGGCCGGTGCCCTCCTGGGCGTAGGGCCAGCTCAGGGCCCGGTGGAAGATGTTCCCGCCGGGCAGTCGCAGGTCGCGTTCCAGGTCCAGGGGGGTCCTGGCCTCGATGCAGGGCCGGCCGTCGGCGTCGGTGGCCAGGCAGTCGGCGAGCGGTTCGGCGAGGTGGGCGTCGAGCTGGGCGAGGGTGGACTTCAGCAGTTCCTCGCGGACGGCGTCGTTGTCCCGGGTGAAGAGCCGGGCGGGGGTGTGCAGGCCGAAGAGGGTGAGGGTCTGGTAGCCGCGTCCGGCGAGTTCCGGGCCGAGGATCGTGGGGTCGGTCAGGGAGTGGCAGTAGATCTCGGAGGGCGGCACGGCGGGCAGCTCGCCGGCGGCGGCCTGGGCGTGCGCGGCGGCCAGTTGCCGGTAGCCCTCGGCGATGTGGAAGGTGCCGGAGAAGGCCTCGCGCGGGTCGACCGAGCGGTCGCGCAGCCGCGGCAGCCGTTCGAGCAGCATGTTGACCTTCAGCTGGGCGCCCTCGGCGGGCCCGGGCGGCTCGTCGCCGGTGAGCGCGGCCAGGGCCTGGGGGGAGGCGTTCACCAGGACGTGCCGGGCGCCGACCGTGCCCTCGCCGTCCCGGGTCCGGTAGGTGACCTCGGCGCGGTGGCCGTCGGTGGCCACCCGTACCGCCTCGTGGCCGGTGGCGAGGACGGCGCCGGCCCGGCGGGCGGCGTCGGCGAGGGCGTCGGTCAGGGCGCCCATGCCGCCGACCGGCACGTCCCAGGCGCCGGTGCCGCCGCCGATGACGTGGTAGAGGAAGCAGCGGTTCTGCGCCAGGTCCGGGTCGTGGGCGTCGGCGAAGGTGCCGATGAGGGCGTCGGTGAGGACCACGCCGCGGACCAGGTCGTCGGCGAACCGCTCCTCGACGGCGACGCCGATGGGCTCCTCGAACACGACCCGCCAGGCCTCCTCGTCGTCGACGCGCCGGCGCAGCTCCTCGCGGGTGGGCAGCGGCTCGGTGAGCGTGGGGAAGACGCGCCGGGCGAGGCGGCCGGTCATGCCGTAGAAGCGCTGCCAGGCCTGGTACTCGCGGTCGGAGCCGGTCAGCCGGGCGAAGGCGTCCCGGGTGCGTTCCTCGCCGCCGCCCACGAGCAGCCCGGTGGGCCGCCCGTCCCGCTCGGCCGGGGTGTACGAGGAGATGGTGCGGGTGCGCAGCCGGAAGTCGAGGCCGAGGTCGTCGACGATCTTCCGGGGCAGCAGGCTGACCAGGTAGGAGTAGCGGGAGAGCCGGGCGTCCACCCCGGCGAAGGGGCGGGTGGAGACGGCCGCGCCGCCGGTGTGGTCCAGCCGTTCCAGGACCAGCACGGATCGTCCGGCCCGGGCCAGATAGGCCGCGGCGACCAGGCCGTTGTGCCCGCCGCCGACGATCACGGCGTCGTACGTGCCCTGTCGGGGTGCCTGCTCGGGGGCGTGGGTGGGCCCCTGTGCGTCGTGTGCGCTCATGGTTCTTCGTAACACGTGGTGATCGCAGTCGGCCAGGGCGGGCAGGACGCGGGACGGGGCGCGTCACCGGCGGGCGGGCGGGCACCGGCACGTGGCGGCCGGCCGCGCCTCGCCCCGGAACCTCGGGCTATGGCCTCACTTTGTACGGTGCGGGACGGGCGTCGGGGCCGAGCCGCGCCATGGCGCGCAGGATGTGCCGGGGCGGCAGCTGCCAGCGCAGACGTGCGGGAACGCGGCGCAGCAGGGCGCCGGTGGCCCGCAGCCGGCGGGTGACGGCCTCCGGCGCGGGGGCCGGTCTGCCGTACAGCTCGTGGGCGTAGGGAGGCAGGGAGGCGTACGCGAGTTGCGCCACACGCCGCCACAGCACCTCGCGCGCCGGGACGAGCAGGGGGTGCGTCGGCGGGCGGCACAGGAAGTCGTCAACGGCCCGTGCGTCGTCCCCGGCGGCGAGGAGCGGGCGGACGTGGTCGAAGTAGGCGGCCATCGCCGCGCGGTCGGCGGGCACGGTCCGCGGGTCGAGTCCCACCAGACGGGCGCTCACCCGGTGTTCGGCCAGATAGCGGTCGGCCTGGGCGTCCGTGAGCGGGAAGCCGGAGCGCCGCAGGACGTGCAGATAGGAGTCGATCTCGGCGCAGTGCACCCACAGCAGCAGCTCGAGCGTGTCGATCGGGTACGTCTCCCCCGTGCGCGGGTCGGTCGCCGACAGCATCGCGTGGATCTTCCGTACCCGGGCGCCGGCCTTCTCGGCGGCTTCGGTCGTCCCGTAGGTGGTGGTGCCCACGAAGTGGGCGGTGCGCATCAGCCGGCCCCAGGCGTCACGGCGGAAGTCGGAGTTCTGCATCACCGCGCGCACCGCGCGCGGATGCAGGGCCTGCAGATACAGCGCACGGATGCCCGCGATCCACATCATCGGGTCGCCGTGCATCTGCCAGGTCACCGAGGACGGCCCGAACAGCCCCGGATCGCCCGGGCGGCCCGCCTCGCTCTCCCGTGCCTCGCTCTCCCGTGCCTCGCCCATCCCGGCAGGCTAACCCCCGGCGCCGGCGGCGTACCCTCCCCGGACCGCGTGCGGAGGCGGCGTTGTGCGCGGGCCAGGTCGGTCGTGCGCAAGCGCTCGCCGGAGGGAGCGCCGCGTCGTGCGGGAGCGCTCGCCGGAGGGAGCGCCGCGTCGTGCGGGAGCGCTCGCCGGAGGGGCCGCTGGGCGCGCGGCCGCGACCCGTCGCCCGGCCGGGCGGGGCGCATCGCCGGGGCCGGTCCCTCCGCCGGTCCGGCCGGGACCGGGCTCAGGCCAGGGTGGCCATGAAGTCGTCGCAGGCGCGGGCGCAGGCCCGGCAGGCCACCGCGGTCTGCTCGGCGCCGGGACGGCGGTCGAAGATCTGGGCGCTCTCCAGGCAGACGGCGCGGCACCACTCCAGCTGCCGGCGGATGCCCTCCTCGTCCTGGCGGTTCTCCTCCGAGAGCACCCGGCACGTCGCGTCGCAGACCTCCGCGCACATGATGCCCTTGCGCCTCAGCAGCTCCTGCTCCTCGCCGCCGCCCGGATCCACCAGGCTCGCGCGCAGCGCACACGCCCGAGCGCAGTCCGTACAGGCCTGGGCACAGGCGAAACGGTCCTCCAGGAACTGGATCAGTTCCTGTTGCGAAGTCGTCGATGGTGAAGTAGTCACAGGGCGCGGGTAGCCGGTGCCGCACCCGCCAAACCGGCGCGACCGGGGCCCGCGCCGTTACCCGCCGCCTCCCCGGGGCACCCGTCCGGCCGCACGGACACGCGCGGAACCCCGCGCGGTGACGCGCCGTGACCCACGGCGGGCGAGACGCGACGGACAGGAGGTGTACCCGTGCCCGGACGACAGGAGCTGCCGTCGACGCTGGAGCGGTCCTCCCCGGACGCCCAGCGCACCTGGATCAAGGCTCACGACTCGGCCGTGGAGACCTACGGCGAGGGCGAGCGGGCGCACCGGGTGGCGTTCGGCGCGCTGAAGCACAAGTACGAGAAGGTGGGCGACCACTGGGAGCGCGAGGAGGGCGGCCGCATGGGTCCCTCGGACCCCCGGTCGGCGCGCCCCCGGGACCAGGGCGGCCGCAGCGGGGAGGGCGTCGACGAGAACGCGTCCAAGGAGCATCTGTACGACACGGCCAGGCGGCTCGGCGTCCCGGGACGCTCGCGCATGTCCAAGAGCGAGCTGCTGGACGCGATCCGCAAGGCGAACCGTTCGCGGACCCGGCAGGCCCGCTCGCGGTGAGCGGGACCGCGCGGGGTCGCTCACGGTGAGCGGGCCGCGCACGGTGGCCGGGCCCTCCGCGGGGACCGGACCGTCCGCGGCCCCCGGGGCGGCGGCCTGGCGGGCAGGTTGGCGGCGCGGACCAGGGGTACCCGCCCGCCATGACTACCGCATCGCTGGACATCGCCGCGGCCCAGGACGCCTCCACCGGTGTTCTGCCGTTCGTCATCGGCCTCGTCGTGGTCGCCCTGCTGCTCGGCGCCTTCTGGATGGGATCCCGCATCAGGCGCCGGGAGCCGGCACCGCCGCGCCCGGAGGAGCAGCCCCAAATGCCGGAGGGCGGACCGGTCGGCGAGGTGCTGGAGAACCGTGAGCCCGACGAGGTGCCGACCGGCGGTGACCGCCTGACCCCGCACCAGCTGAAGGAACACGGCAACCTGGGGTCCCGCACCAGCCCCACGGGCGCGCGTCCCCGCTGGGACGAGGGCAGCAGCGGCTCGTTCGGCAGCGGTGGCCCCGGTGGCCGCTGACCGCGCCGGCCTTCGGGCCGGGCCGTCGTACCGAGGGAAGTGAGAGACATGGCCGACGACTCCGGCCGCAGCACCCTGCCCCTGCCCGACTACGACCAGCTGCCCCTCGGCGCCCTGGAGAGCCGTGGGCGCTCGCTGTCCGCCGAGGAGGTCGAGGAGCTGCTCGCCCACGAGCGCACCCACGCCGACCGCCTGCCGGTCACCCAGGTGCTGACCGCCCGGCTGGAGCAGTTGCAGTCCGGCGCCCGGCCGACTCAGGGCGACCCGGCGGCCCTGCGCCCGGAGAAGAGGGAGAGCCGGGCCGGTTCCCGGGTGTCCCCCGCGACCTCCCCGGAGCCCTCCCCGCCGCCCCCGCACGGCACCCCCGAGCAGCAGGGCTGACGGACAGCGCGGGGGCGGCGCGGGCACCACGCGCCGAACACGCGTCCAAGGCCCTTCGCCCGACACCGTCACCCCGGTCACCGTCGGTCCGCCGGTGACCGGGGCAACCGCGTTCCCGGGCGGGCGAGTTCTCCGCCCCGCCGGGAATTCCACCCCGGGCTTCCGCCCCGGGCTTCCGCTCCGCGCGTCCGGGTACGTCGGGCCGCACCGGCCGGGAAGATGGGTCCGCGCACCCGCGCGCCGGTCGTCCGGGCCCGGAGAGGAGGCGCCGCCGCCATGTCACGCCCGGCCCCGTTCCGCCACGAGCCGGAGCCGTTCCCCCGGGAGCCCGCCCCGTTCCGCGCGGGCCCGCTCCCGTCCCACCGGAAGCCGGGTCCGGACCGGACCGGCGCGGCCGTGTCCCGGTGCGCGGTCACGGGGTGCCGGAGGCGGCCGGGTTGACCGGGCGGGAATCCGGCGGGAGTCCAACGGCCCGGCCCGGCTGGACCGTTGAGCTGTACCGGCGCGGCCGGGAACTGGAGCTGATGCACCGCGCCATGGGCTTCGCGACCCTGGCCCTGATCACCCTGGCCCCGCTGCTGATCGTCGTGGCGGCGGCCGATCCCCTGCACCGGGGCGGGTTCGCGCTGTGGCTGGTGGACGGCATGGATCTCGACGCCCGGTCCGCCACGGTGCTCTCCGAGGTGTTCAGCCCGCCCCGCGAGGTGGTCGGCTCCACCAGCGTCTGGGGCGGGGTCCTGCTGGCGGTGTTCGGCGTGTCGTTCGGCGCGAGCGTGCAGAACGGCTACGAGCGGGTGTGGCGGCTGCCCGCGGGGCCGTGGCACCGGATCTGGCGGCAGGCCGTCTGGCTGTGCGCGCTCATGGCGTACCTGTACGCGCAGGTGCAGACCCGCACCGGGCTCGCCGGGACGTACCGCACGCTGATGAGCGTGGCCGTCGGCGTGGTGTTCTTCTGGTGGAGCCCGCACTTCCTGCTCGGTCGCCAGGTGCGGTGGCGGCTGCTGCTGCCGGGCGCCCTCGCCACCATGGCGGGCCTGGCGGGCCTGCGCGCGTTCTCCGACCTGGTGTTCACCCCGCTCATCGTGAAGAACGCGGTCAGCTACGGCGCCATCGGCACCATCCTGGTGGTGGAGTCCTGGCTGATCGGCGTGGGGTTCGTCGTCTACGGCGGCGCGCTGGTCGGCCATCTGTTCTGCGACCGGACGGGACACCTGCTGCGGCACGAGGAGCCTCCCCGGGCCCGCCACTGACAGTGAGGATGTTCGTGAGCGTCTCCCGGCGGGGTCTGACCCAGCCACTGACTGACCTTGGGTCCTCAACGGGATCTGTCGGCCC